>NZ_JBIVMI010000041.1:0-66887 GCF_044753005.1 Kitasatospora sp. NPDC088548 | reverse complement strand
GCCCTTCGCCGGGTAGAGCTTCGCGTGCAGCACCCGCTCCTCCCACCACGGGTCATCCGGGGTGGAGACCAGCGCGGCCATCTGCTGGCGCTTGGTCGGGGCGGGCAACACCAGCAGGCCCAAGTCCTTCCGCTCGCGGTCCCATTCGCAATTCGGGCACTCCAGCCGGTCAGGGCCAGCCTTCTCGGTCAGCTCCGGCCCCGAGCCCTCCTTGCCCCCGATCGAGCCCCGGCACGTCCAGCACGGGCGCAGCACGGCGTTCGCCGACCGGGCCGCCTCCAGCCGGGCCCGGGCTTCGGCCTCCAGCTCCGCCTCGCGCCGCTCTTGGTCCTTCTCGTGGCAGTTCCAGCAGCGGCCACCCGGGCGGCGGGTCCACCTTTGTCGTCGTCCGTCCGGGTCGTGCTCGTCGGTGCTCTCCTGCCAGGGCACGTTCCCGCAGTCGGCGCAGGCCAGGGTCTCCATCAGCTCGCGGTGGACCTGGTCAGCCTTCTTCTCCCTGGCCTTCTGGCGCTCGTCGTACGCCTCGCGGGTGTCCGGGCTCTCCAGCGCGTCCAGCAGGGAGTAGCGGGCTCCGTTGCGGCCGTAGCGCCACCACACCGGGCCGAGGGGGCCGTGCTCGGCCAGCAGCTCCAGCGTGGTGGCGATGACCGGCACGGTGTCGTCGTACTCGCGCCAGCCGTCCCCGCCCGCGTTGTGGGTGCGGATGGTCCACCAGGCGCCGCCCCAGGCGTCGCGCGCCAGGTCTGACACCGCCTGCTGCCGGTTGGCCAGGGCTACCGGTCCGGCTCCGGTGACGACCAGGGCGACGGGCGGGTAGCCGGGGCGGGTGTGGCCGGGCCAGGTCCGGCGCCACCAGTGGACCATCCGGTCGGCCGGCTCCTCGTCGGCCAGCGCCGGGTCGGTGCTCTTCACCTTCGTGCGGAACAGCTCGCGGTACCGGGGGAACTTCGCGGCGACCCGCTCCGGCGACATCGTCGAGCGGTCGACCTCGACCATCAGGACCGGCACTCCGATCTCCGGGGCCTGCCACACCGCGTCCGGGCGCACCTTGCGCCTGCCGCCCGGCAGCAGGAACTCGGCCTCGGTCTCCCAGTCGGTCACGGTGCCAACCCCGCCCGCGGCCCCAGGCGCGCTGCCGCCCATAACAAACGCGGTGATCGTCTCGTTGACCGCCATCGCGTGCTGGGCACCGGAGCGGCCGGCGCCCCGGGCCGTCGATCCCATGTCGGCGCGGGGAAGGCCGAGCACCTGCCCGGCCGCCTCCAGCCCGGCTGTACCCTCCAGCCGCCAGGTCTTGTGCCGGTCCCGGGTGTTGCCGTCGGAGGCGACCAGGCCGTGCAGCGCGAGATCGCGCAGCGCCTGCCGGATCACGGTGTTCGACGCCGCCCGGGGGCGCAGCAGTCGCTGGAGCTGGTCGGCGGTGGCGACCTTGAGGACGCCGAGCGCGCCGAGGACGTCGGCGCGCAGCGCGGTGGTCGAGCCGTTCGGGTTGGCGGCACCGCGCCGGTACGCGGTCCGCCCCGGCCGGTACGGCTGCGCCGGTTCGACGGCGTCGGCCTGGCCGTCGTTGTCGCCGGGCTGGGCGGGGCTCTGACGGGTGCTCACGGGCGTCTCCCGGTGGTCGTGGTCGGGCGGTTGCCTTCGAGGGATATCCGGCGTTCCTGACAGCCGCCAAGCCCGTTTCCGCCCGGCGTGCCGCCCCCGTCCCGCCACCACCCCGGCCCGCCTTTGAGCGGGCGCGCGGCCGGCCCCGCCGGACGCAACGAGAAAGGGCCAAGCGGCCCGGGAGCGTCCGTCCGCAAAAAGCCGCGAACGAACGCACCCAGACCGCAACCACAACAACCACAAACCAAAAGCAAAAGGCAGGGAGAAAGAGGGTTGTCAGAACCGGTGCGCAGCCCGAATCCGGGGCCTGAGCTGCACGGTTTTCCCCTCTTGGCGCGAGACGGCCGGTAGGGGGAGCGGAGGGGGAAACGGGAGGGGGAACGGAAGCAGTCCGGCAAACTCACCAGGGCCACCAAGGTATTGGTGAGTTTCCTTGATGGGCCATCAAGGAAACTCACCGGGGCACCTTGATGGCTATTCCAGCAGGTCAGAGGCTTGCCGTTCGGGCCACCGGGGGCCCCGAGGTCGGGACCGGTTGGCGGACTGGATTACGGACCGCATTTCGGACTGGTTAGAACGCGGGATACCTTGATGGCGGGAGTTATCAAATCGTTATGAACTACCAACGTTGATGGTGAGAAATCCGGTGAGTTTCGTGGGGTTCCATTCTCCGAGCACGGGATAAGCCCGCGCTTCGGACTGAGGGAGCACATTCGTGCACGGGGATCTGGAGACCGACCACGACGTTCTGGTCACGCTTCACCGCTTCACGCTGGCGACCGCCGAGCAGCTCCACCAGCTGCATGGCGGCACCGCCCTGATCAAGCAAACCCAGAAGCGGCTGACCCGCCTGCACGCCGATGGCCTGGCCGATTTCGTGACCCTGCCGCAGGCCGGCCGGGCGAAGGCCTGGCACCTCACCGCCCAGGGCGCAGCGGTGGCGGCCACCTTCCCCGAGGCCCGTCGCCCGACCGCCCAGGTGCTGGACGGTGAGCAGCTCGCCGTGCGGCACGGGCGCGAGCACCTGCTCGACGTCGGCCGGATCCACTCGGCCTTCGTCGCCGAGGCCCGCGCCCGCGGCGAGGACTGCGGCCCGCTCGACCTCCTCCCCGCCCCGGAGCTGCCCGCCGGCGGCGGGGTGTACCGGCCCGCCGCCGAGCTCGCCTACACCGCGGGCACCGGCGAGGAGCGGCACCGGCTGCGGGCGTTCGTCGAGCGCCACCGCCCCGGTGTCGGCGCCGAGGAGACCGCGGCGCAGCTGGCGGCCTGCGCCCGAGTGTGGGAGCAGGCGGGCGAGGACGGAGCGGGCCGGGCGTGGGAGCGTCGCTGGCGCTCCTTCCCGCGGCTGCTGGTGGTCCTGATCGGCACGGCGGCCGCCGGGGTGCGCGGCGCGGTGGCGGACCTGCGCCTGGCCGCCGAGGAGAACCCGGCCGTCGCCGAGATGCTCACCGCCGTCCCGGTCGGCGCCGCCCGGATCGAGGACCTGGTCCAGCGCGGACCGTCCGCACCGGTCTGGCACCCGCTCGACGGCCGGAGCGGTCGGCCCTGCGGGTGGACCGAGCTGTAGGCGGCCAGAGGGAGCACGCCGCCAGCCGTCCCGGCCGCCCTTCCCCCCTCGCCCCTCCTCCCGGCCGGTGGCGCCGCGAAGCGGGGCCGCCGGGCCACCGCGCAGCGGACCACCCGTCACGCCGTCGGCGCGCAGCATCAGGTTGCCGGGGTCTTGTCTCCGCTCCTGCTCTGCGCGCCGACTCTTCTGCTCCTCTTCTTCGACGCTCCGGTGCCCGGACTTCACCCAGCACCGCCGAGGTGCCCAGGGAGAAGTAGTCGGCGCCCGGCGGCCTATGGACAAACGGGCGATGAGCTGCGAAAACGCTGCTTCCGGCGGCGCCGCCTGGCGCAACCCCGAGTAGCAACCTCAAGTAGCAAGCCCGAGTAGCAAGCCCGAGTAGCAACCTCCAGAAGCAACCTCAGAGGCAACCCGCGCCGGGCCGGCTGCGGCCTGCGCTCGGGAGGTCAGCGCCACTGGTAGGACGCTCCGGTCATCGCCGGGAGCAGCACCGGGCCGCCTGCGGCGGTGTCGGGCCGGACGGCCTGGGCGAGGACGGCGCCGACGCCCGGGTACAGGTGGAGGCTGGCCGCGTCGGCCACCGGCAGCCACACCACCGGCGCCTCGTCGGGAGCGTCCTGCTCGGCCGCGGCGACGGCCGCCACCAGGTGGTCGGGCAGGTGGGCAACGTAGACCAGGTGCCGGCGCCGGAACGGCGTGGTCTCGCCCGGCCGCTCCGTCTCCTGGTCCTGGACGAAGCGCAGCACCGGCGGCGCGGGCAGCGCCGCCAGGTCGAGGCCGAGCTCCTCGCGGAGCTCGCGGTGCAGCGCGTCGATCGGGTCCTCGCCGTCCTCGTCCTCGACCACGCCGCCGGGGAAGGAGAGTTGTGCTCCGGCCGGGCGCTGGCGGCGGATCAGGCAGACGAGGCCGTCGTGGAGCAGGACCGCGCACACCCGCACGCGGACCGGCCCGCTTGCCGTGCCGCTGCTCGTCATGGCCGGTAGGGGGTCGCCGCCGTGGCGGCTTCGTCGGCGCCGGGCGGCAGCGTCGGCAGCGGCCAGGACGGGTCCGGTGCCCAGGTCGGCCAGCCGCCGGCGAACGGCCCGGTGCGGTCGTCCAGCATGCCGATCGCCCGGCCTCGGGCCTGCTCGACCTGGCGGCCCACGTAGTCGTCGACCACGCCGAGGCGGCGCAACTGGGAGTACTCCTCGGTGTCCTTCCAGTGGTGCCCCGACAGGTCGGGGGTGATGACCAGGTCGAGGGCGAGGTCCATGGTGTCGACGCCGAGACCGGGGCGGCGCCGGTAGGGATGCTCGAAGTTGACGTACCAGCGCAGCGGCTCGTGGGTGGTCGCGTCCTGGAAGCAGTGCACGGAGAACCACTCGCCGTTTAGGAAGTGGGACAGCAGCTCGGTGCCGGTCCACCGGTAGTGGTCCAGGGTCCAGGCGCCGGCCGCCAGGTCTGCCAGGCCCTGCTGGCGGGTGGTGTCGTCGCCGGTGCGCGTGGAGGTGATCCAGGTCGTCGGGGCCAGGCTCTCAATTCCCGGCCAGTAGGCCAGCGTCAGCACGTGGCCGGTGTCGTCGATCACCCGTTGCGGCATCGCGGTCCACACCCGGCCGGCGTGGACGTCGCGGCGGATCGCGGTGGTGCCGGGCTGGAACAGGGTGGTGTCGGTCATGGCGGAGAGTGTTCCCGGCCTCGGGGCCGGGAAGTCCGCTCGAAGGTGTGACAGCGGGTCAGGGCTTGGGGAAGCCGTAGCGTTCGGCGGCCCAGCGGTTCGGCGGCTGCGGGGCGTCCAGGCGCTTGCGCAGCTCCTGGACGGCCCGGGCGAGCTCCTCGCGGTCGGTGGCGTTGACCGTGCTGTCCAGGAAGGCGGAGACGTCGGCGAAGGTGCCGTCCTCCCCGAGGCGGCCGGCGCACAGCTGGACGCGCAGGTACGGGGCGAAGGCGTCGATCCCGATCCACCAGCCGTCCCCGTCGTGGGCCACGCGCAGTTGGGAGGGCAGGTGCCCGAGGAGAACGCGAGCCTGGTCCTGCCAGCCGCACACCTCGATGATCCACTCGGCCACCGGATCCGGCCCCATCGGCTGTGTCATCGGTCCACCCCTCCGCGTCGACAGTGCGTCGAGCCTATCCGCGCCGGGGTGCCGGGCGGTCCGGAACGACCCGGTCACCCGGCCGTTCCGGACGGCTGGGCCCACGTCGAGCAGACGGGCTCGTGCCAGGTCGTCCGGACGACCATCCCGCCCGGGGTCAGGTGCTCGCTGGACCAGGTCCGGCAGCACCCGCCGCTGCCCGGCCGGGCCGGGGCTGACGGCCATCCAGCGTGGACCGGGGCGGCGGGCGCGGACGCGGTGGGCGCTGGATGGCGGCGACGGTGGCGGCGCCTGGTCTGGGGTGTCGTCATGTCGCAGGCTCTGCCCACGACGTCGCAGTGCCGAACCCCACCGCCACCCGGACGGCGTACCGCAGTCCGTTCTAACCGGCCGCTGACCTGCGGCGACATGCGAAACTCACCGGGTCCGAGGCGAAACTCACCGGGTCGGGCGGGCAAACTCACCAGCGGCCCCGGGGCGAAACTCACCGCTCCGGGGCGAAACTCCCCACCGCAGGTCAAAGGGGGTGCCCAAACTCCCCAGTGCAGGTCAGCGGCCTGTCGCTCCTCCGGGGTGAGGGCGGGTCGGGCGGGCTGCCGCGCTTCGGCGGTGCCCGGCCCGTGTCCGGCGGGCCGGGCCGCTCGTTGGCGCGGTGTGGGAAAGGCGATCGGTCAGCGCAGGGCGCTGGGCCCCGGGGGCACGCTGGCGGGCCGCCTGCCCGTTCCACCTCCCCGCCCCGAGGCCCCGGCCGCACCCAGCAACCCGGCCGACCAGCTTGTCCAGCAGGTCGTGCTGACGGCCACCCACGCGGTGCGCACCGAACCCTGGCGGGCCGTACTCGACGGCCTCACCGTCGCCGAGCTGCAGAACGCGGCCACGGCGGCCGGAGCCGACCCGGCGCACGCGGTCACCTCCCGCATCCGGGCCGCGCTGCGGGCGCTGGCCCGCTGGGACGAGATGGTCGGCGAGCTGCACGACGAACTGGCCGCGGTGGCCGGCGATGCGGGGCTGTGCGAGAAGGCGCGCGAGGCCGGACTGGCGGAGGAGGCCCAGCTGGAGCTGGCCTGGGTTCACGTGGCCGAGGTGGTGCTGCGCTACCACCACGGAGGCGGCCAGCGCCCGAGACCCAGCCGCCGCTGGTGACCACCCCGGCGGGTGAGGGCGGGTCAGGACCGGCGCCACCAGGAACCGGTTCGCTTCGCCTCGGCGGCCGCGGCTTCGGCGGCGGCCCGCTCGCGCTCGGCGGCCTCCCGCGCCTTCCGGTCGGCGTCGGCCTGGCGGCAGCCGGCGCACAGACCGTCGTCGCCCCAGGCGGCCCGGGCCCGCTCCCGGTCCGCCCACCGCTCGTCCGAGAACGGCAACGTGCAGCGGGTGCAGGACGGACGGCTCCCCTCCCGTTCGGCTTCCTCGCGGGCACGGCGGGCGGCAGCCGCAGCCTGGCGCTCGACGGCCAGAAGCCGGTCGCCGTCCGGGTTGTCCAGCGCGCTGGTGAGGGTGTGCCAGCCGTCGCGGCCGAAGCGCCGCCACACCGGGGCGGCGGCGCCCTTGTCGTCGAGCAGCTGCAGCGTGGTGGCGACCACCGGCAGCGCCAGGTGGTAGTTGCCCGCCGTCACCCCCGCGAACGGGTACGGCCGCGGACTCCAGAAGGCGGCGGAGCCGGCCTCCACCGCGTCGAGGCGGCGCAGCAGCCGCTCGTGGTCGCGCTCGGCCTTCGCAGCCTGCTGCTCGGGGGTAAGAGGCTTGGTGCCGGGCCGGTCGCGTTTGCGGCCAGGGACGAGGACCAGGGCGACGGGCGGGTAGCCCTCGTGGCCGGTGGGCGGGTAGACGGTGCGCCAGTGCCGGTGGTCGTGGACGGCGGCCCCGTCGTACCGGGCGGCCTTCGCCCGGGTCTTGTCGGCGCCCTTGGCGAGCAGTTCGCACCAGGCGGTGTAGATGGCGAGCTTCTCGACGAGCTGACCGACCGTCTCGTTGTCGCGGTCGACCTCGACCAGCAGCACCGGCACCTTCGCGCCCGGGTCGCGCAGCACGAGGTCGGCGTAGCGGGCGGTGCGGCCGGGCACCGCGTGGCGGACCTCGGTGGTGAGGGTGAGCGGCGATCCGTGGCCCGCGCGGGTCAGGTGCCCGGCGGTCGCGGTGACGTCCAGGGCGTGCTCGTCGTAGCCGGCGCTCTCGCCCTCGCGGACGGTGGACAGCTTGGTGCCGGGCGGCAGCAGGCGGGCGGCCTCCTTGTGGCCGGCCTTGGTCAGGCACCAGAGCTTGCGGCCGCGGGCCCAGCCGTCCGGGCGCGCCTTGCCCGCTTCCTGGAGGTCGAGCAGCGCGTCGCGGGTCGCCTTGTCGCAGGCCTGGCCGGGCAGCGCCAGGTGCCAGAGCTCCCGGCCGGTGGCGCGCTGGAACAGGACGAGCGCCACCATGACCCTCGCCCTGGCCGGACCCGTCGCCCGCTGCTTGCGCCTCGGGCTTCCAGGAGCAGCGGTAGAAGGGTTGTCGCCACTGCGGCGAACCCTTGTCCGGGGCCGCTGGCCTGCGGAAACGGGCTTCTCGCCGCGCGGGGCGGTGGAGGTGCGGGCGGAGGTGTCACTGGAGGCGCCGTGCGGGTCCTTGTCCCGGCCGGGCGAGGCCTTCGCCGCCCGGCCGGTCGGGTGGTCGGCGGCCTGGTCGCCGTCGTCGGGGCCGGGCGCGGCGAGCGAGGTGGTGGTCATCGGAGTGGCCTTCCGTCAGCAGGAAGCCAGCGCGGGCACAGTGGCCCGCACCGGCACCCGGACCAGCGCCCGGGTGCGGCCGACACTGCACACCACCCCCTTGTCCGCGGCCTGGCCCCACCCCTTGTCCGACCCCTTGACCAGCGTGTTGTCCCGCCCGATTCGCCCCGGCCTGGGGCCTTGTCCTCCCGGAATGTCCGTGACCGACACCACAGGGCCCCAGCAGGGCGGCGCGCTCGACCTGGCGCGCGGCCGCGCGGTGCGGTCGGGTGCGGTGCGCGCGGCCGCGCGGTGCGGTAGCAGCGCGACTACCGCACCGTCCTTCGCGGTGCGGTGCGGTCCACGCGCGGCACGGTGCGGAAGCCCGCGCGGTGCGGTGCGGGTACGCGGGTGCGGACCGCGCGGTGCGGTGCGGAGCGGAGCCGCACTCCCAGTGCGGCCCGGCGCGCAGGTGCGGCGCGGCGCGCGCGGCCAGCCCTTTGCCGAGTAGCCGGGGGGAATCTCACCCCCCGGCCCTCACAGAACCGTGCGTAACAGTCTCCCGTTACACGGCTCGTGTCGCTCTGATCATCAGACCAGCACCGCGCTCACGGTCGGCGTGAGTCGCCAGTGCGCGAACAGGCGGGGGTAGCGACGGGCGATCTCCTGAAGCTTCGCCAGTGCCTTCCGCTTGCCCGCGAGCCGTCCGTACTTCTTGCGGATCCACCGCACCAGGTAGGCGTTGATGCGGGTCAGGAAGGAGAACAGCTCCCACGGCCGGAACCGGCCGTAGTAGTTGATCCAGCCGGCCACCTTGGGGTTCACCCTCCGCGCCAGCTCGTTGAAGGTCAGATCGGTCCGCAGGTGCAGATGCCAGCTCCGCACCTCGCGGCTGATCTTGTTCAGGGCGTCCCTGCTGATCGCCGGGTCGAAGCCGAGGAACAGGTTCCCGTGTCGGCTCCGCCCCTTCCTGGCACGGAACGTGTACCCGAGGAACGTGAACGCCGTGTGCTCGTACGAGCCCCGGCGAAGCTGGTCCTTGCAGTAGACGATCCGGGTCTTGTCCGGGTGCAGTTCCAACCCGACCTCGACCATCCGTTCCCGCAGTGCCGCCAGGACCATGCGGGCCTGGCTCTCGGAGACGCAGTGCAGCACCGCGTCGTCCGCGTAGCGCTCGAACTGGACGCCCGGGAAGTTCCGGTCCATCCAGGTGTCGAACGCGTAGTGCAGGAACAGGTTCGCCAGCACGGGAGACACCGGGGCGCCCTGCGGCGTCCCCAACTCCCGCTTCACCAGGGAGCCGTCGGGCATGGCGAGCGGAGCGGCGAGCCACCTCCGCACGTACAACTTCACCCAAACGGCATCGGTGTGGGCATCCACCGCCTTGACCAGCAGGTCCCAGGGCACGCTGTCGAAGAACTTCCGGATGTCGAACTCGACCACCCAGTTCCTCCGCCAGCACCGTTCCCGGCACTTTCCCACCGCATCCAAGGCGGACCGTCCAGGCCGGTATCCGTAGCTGTCCGGATGGAAAATCGGCTCCACCCTCCGCACCAAATGCCGAGCCACCACAGTCTGCGCCACCCGGTCGGCGACAGCGGGAATGCCAAGCATTCTCGTGCCGCCGCCGTGAGGCTTCGGGATCTCCACAGCGCGCACCGGAGGCGGAAAGTAGGAGCCCGACGACATGCGATTCCAGACCTTGTACAGGTTCCCCTGAAGGTCCTCCTCGAAGTCCTCGACGCTCTGCCCGTCCACGCCCGGCGCGCCCTTGTTAGCCCTGACTTCCTCCCATGCCTCCATAACCTCCCGCTTCGAGATATCAAACGGCTTGATCTGAGACTTCAACTGGCTCATCCCACTCCTCCCGGAGAACTTCCGGTTGATGTGATCAACACAGTCACGAGCGACCCGGCCCCTTCGCTCCGCCCCCGTTACAGGGGCCTCAGCGCTACTACGGGCCGGTCCGCCAGCAGGACCCGCATCGGTACTCGACCCCTCACAGTTGCGTGCTGCTTGGGGCACTCCCTCTCCCCACCGAAGCGGTGGGCGGTATCGGATCCTGCCTTCTCCTGTTCCGTACGGAAGCAGCAGACCGGACTCACGTCGCCTACATGCCGGACACCACCTGGCCAATAAACGGGCACCCGCCAGGCTCATCCCGGGATTCTGAACACACCCCGGTTTCGATGCCGTCTGTTTTCCTTTCGACACGTCAGCAGCGATTCACTTACGTTCGTCTTTCCGGTCCCCACCTGACGCCTCTTACGACGCCTTTTCCTCATCGCTCACCACGACGGTCTTCAGCCAACGCAGCATGAGGCGGTTTGAAGCCTCCCCCCGCAGGGCGACTCCGAAGGGCCAAAACCTTCATCATCCGTACAGCATCGCAATCGGAAGCTGTCCTACTACCAACTCCTTCTCGCGTTCAGGACGCAAGTCCAGGGGAAACGCGCCGTTGTCCAGGAGAAACGCGCGGCACTGGTCGGCACGGTCAGCGCGCGCGGCCGGGTGCGCGCGGACTCTGCGCGGTCTGTCCATAGGCGCGCCGCGCGCTGCTGGGACTGTCCATCGCGCGCGGGCCAGCGCGCGGTGCGGGCATGGATCGCATGGTGCGGTGCGGTAGCGGCGCGACTACCGCACCGGCCTTTGCGGGTGCGGTGCGGAAGCCCGCGCGGCGCGGTGCGGGTACGCGGGTGCGGACCGCGCGGTGCGGTGCGGAGCGGCCGGGTGCGCGCGGACTCTGCGCGGTCTGTCCATAGGCGCGCCGCGCGCTGCTGGAGCTGTCCATCGCGCGCGGGCCGGCGCGCGGCCGCGTCGGCCAGGCCCGGCCTACCAGCGGGTGAGGTGCTCCCCCAGCGCCCGGCGCAGCAGGGCGAGGGCGCCTTCGGCGCCGGGGCAGCGCAGGGGTTCGCCGCTGGCGGCGTCGGCGACGAGGCTGCTGTCGATCAGAGCGGTCCAGGTTCCGCGCTGGACGTCGTACTCCTCGATCCAGCCGACCGGCCGGCCGCCCTGCTGGAGCTCCTGGACGCCCGGGTGGTCGGGCCAGGTGAGGTGGACCAGGCCGTCGTCGAGCGCCTCGCGGTCGGGGTCGCCGAGGCCGCGGGCGGAGGGCACGATCCAGCCGGTCGGGCGCTTGAGAGCCAGGTGCTGCACGCCGGGCATCGCATGCTCGGGGCGCAGCAGTTCGATGTGCGTGCGGTGCAGGACGTCCAGGGCCTGGCCGACCGTGCGGTGGGTGCTGGCTCCGCTGGCCGGGTTCGTCAGGGTCACGGCGGCCTTGGAGCCCCGGTGGTGGGCGGCGATGTGCCCGGCCTGCCCCCACGGTCCGTCCGGCAGCGGGGCGGTCCAGCCGATCGGCCGGCCCCGGTAGAGCAACTGGTGGACGTCCTCGGCCTGCGGGTCGTCCCAGGAGGCGAGCAGCCAGCCCTCACCGACCGTCAGGTCCAGGTCGTCGAGCCGGTCCGGCTCGCCGAACCGGAGCGTCGGAATGGTGCAGGCGACGCGGCGCAGCGCCTCGAAGGCCTCCGCCTGCTGCTCTTCCGTGGCGGCCGGGGCCGGCGCGGCGGCAGCGGGGCGGATTTCGGCCCGGTCCGAAACTCCCGGTGCCGCCGCCCCAACTGGCGCAGGCGGCATTTCGGACCGAGCTGAAACCGCGGGCGCAGCCAAGGGCACGGCCCGGTCGGGATTTTCGGACCGATCCGAAACAGTGGGCCGGGGCGGGTACGCGGCCAGGACCTCCGGGGAGACGCGGGCCAGGACGTCCGGGCGCATCACCATCTCCTCGGCCCGGCGCAGCTCGCGCTCGGGCCCGGTCAGCTCGGGCCAGCGGACCTCGTCCCGCACGTCCTCCGCAGCCTCCCGCGCGTGGAAGTTCAGCGAGGCGTGCACGGTGTAGAAGGCGTCGTAGGCGGCCACCGGATCGTCGTCCACCGCGTCCAGGAACGCCCGGGCGGCGTCCACGGCTGCCTTCGCGCACCGCAGCACCTCCGCCCGCCCTCCCTCAAGGGTGTCGTCCTTGGCCTTGTCGCGGGCCGCCGCGGACTTGCACGCCTTCGAGCAGTAAATCGCCCGGCGCCCGCGCCTGCCCGGCTCCGGCGGCGGCACGATCTCCTCGCACCCGTTCCGCTCGCACACCGCGCCGACCGCCACGTCGAACAGCACGTCAGCAGCGCCGGAATTTCGGACCGATCCGTTTTGCATGCCCGGATCGTAGCCTTGACGATCGCCCAGGTCACAGCCCATTTCGGACCGGTCCGAAACTGCCGGCGGTACGGGTGGCCATCAAGGAACCCGGATTGCGGACCGGTTCGAAACTCCGCGCTGCTGCGCCTGGTGCAGCGGCGCTGCACTGCTGCTGCTGCACGAAGCGACGGTGCAGCAGCAGCCGAACGTGCTGCTGCACCAGGCCCTGCTGCTGCACGTTGTCCCGCTGCCCGGTACGGCAGCGCTGCATGTTGTCCCGTCACCGGCCGTAGCCGCTCGCCCCCTTGTCCTGCTACCCGTCGGCCCCTTGTCCGGGGTTGTCCCGCGCAACGGCCCGGTTGTCCCGCTGCGCATGCGCAACCCCCTGCGCAACGGTGCCTTGCGCATGCGCAACCGCCCGCCCGCCCGCCACCATGCGCATGCGCATCCGGCCGGGGCCCGGCGCGGTGCGCAACCGGCCCGGCCGGCCCCCGGCCAAGGCCTGCGGCGCCTGCCACTGCGATCCCCATCGCAGTGCCCCCACCTGCGGCATCGCACACCGCGCACCTGGCCCGCACCCGCCCTTGCGCATCGTGATCCGGACGGTTGCGACCCGGGTCGCACTGTCGCACCCGGCTCCGGCCGTTGCGCAGTCGGCGGTTGCGCGGGCCGTCGCAGTCGCAGCCCGTCCGCTGCGCAGCCGGTCGCAGTCGCAGCAGCGCCGGGTGCAGCAAGGGTGACCTTGCTGCACCCTGCTGCCCCAGCCGCGGGCCGGGCAGCGGTGTAGCAAGGTCCGCCTTGCTACACCGCTGCTGCTCCGTGCAGCAGCAGCGGGCGGCCGGCTGCTGCACCCGCTGCCCGTGACCGGGGAGGCCGCGCAGCGGTTGCACCGGGCATGACGACCTCCCCGCTGTCCGCACCGCCGCAGCTCTCCCCGGCCGGGGCCGAGCACCCGAGCGCCGAGCACGACGTCCAGGCGCTCGACCCGGACGTGCTGGCCGCGCTGCACCGGGCCCGCGACGCCGGGGAAGCAGCTGCCGGGTGGGTGCGCGCGCTCGGCGGCCGCCAGAGCAACGAGCACCACGGCCTGGTCCTGGAGCGCGCGGCCGAGGCGATCGAGCGGGCCAGCCACCAGGAGGTGGTCCCCGGCGGCAACGGGGAGCTGGCCGAGGAGCTGCGCTACTCGCTCGCAGCGGATGTGCTGCTCGGCGCCGCCCACACCGCCACCCTGCCCGAGCTCACGCCGGGCGAGCGGATCCCGCTGGTCGCGGTGTGCGCGCTCGCGGCCGCCATGCCGGCCTGCGTGATCGGCGCCCCGGCGCGCGAGCTCACCCTGCTCGCCGACGAACTGGGCGCCGCCACCGCCGCCGGCCACGCCGCCACCGCGGCCGCGAACAGCGGGTGACCCACCCCCGCCGACCGGTGATCAGCACCGGCCGGTGCGCGGGAGAATGGGCCGGGTGACCAGCACCCAGCCGCGCGGCATAGGCTCCCTCATCCCCACCACCCGCACCCAGGCGACGCCCGCCGAACAGGCCGCCGCCCAGCTACTGCACCTGCGCACCGCGACCGTCCCCGTTCCGGTCCTCGCCGCGGCCGCCGCGCTGATCGCCCCGCAGCTGGAGGACCCGGACCCGGCCACCCGCGAGGCCGCCGGCGCGGTCCACGCCCGCCTGCTCGCCGCCATCCAGGACGCCGCACCCGACCAGTAGCCGCCAACCGTCCCAGCCCGGCGAACCGCCCGACGGCGGTCCGGACACAGAAGACACAACAGATACAGGCACACCCCTCCACCTGGGCAAACACGGCCCTCGGGACATAGGTGACACAGGGCGAAACAGACATACCAGGGCAGTTCGGCAGGGCAGAACACAGCCGTGACACAGGGCGCGACACAGCCCAGACACAGCCGGACACACCCCTGTTCGACCGCGAGGAAGCCGGCTGCCGCGCGCCCGGCCCGCACGCCGGTCCGCCGCGCCAGCCACGGTTCCGGCCACCCGCTCCGGGAACGATCCGGGCATGGACAGCGAGCACCAGGACCAGACCGGCCCGGTCGACGAAGCGCGGGCCCGGGAGCTGACCGAGCAGCTGCGCGCGGCGATCGAGGACGTGCGGGCCGCCGTCCTGGTCTTGGCCCGCCGGGTCCGTGCCGCCCACCAGGCGAAGGTGTGGACCGTGCTGGAGTATCCGTCGTGGTCGGCGTACGCGCTCGCCGAGTTCGGGATCGGCCGCTCGACGGCATACCGGTTGCTCGACCTGGCGGCCGTCGCCGAGGCGATCGAGGACACCGTGCAGACGGAGCTCGGGGTGTCCCACGCGTGGGACAGCACCGACCTGGTCCTGCCGGTGCGCGCGGTCGTCGACCTCAAGGGCCGCAGCGCCGAGCTCACCGACCTGATCGCCGACCGCCTCGCCGACGCCCACCAGGACGTCGGCGGCGCCGTGCTTCCGGTCGGGACGGTCGGCGGGATCGTCGCCGCAGCGGTCGCCGAGGTCCGGGCCCGCCCCGACGTCCCGGCCGCCGAGCTGGAGACCGGCCCCGCCCCGGACGGCATCACCGCCGAAGCCTGGCGCCGCCACGTAAGCGTCGGCCGCGACGCGCTCACCCAGCAGCGCGCCGCCCAGCTCGGCATCGGTGCGCTCGCCCTCGAGGTCGTGCCGGCCTACGTCTCCGACCGCCAGGCCGAGGACAGCGGCCTCGCCCGCCTCGCGAACGACATCGGCATCACCACCGCCGAGATCCTCGCCTGCCGCCGCTACGCCATCTCCGGGGACGTCCGGGCGATGGACGGCTGGTAGACCCGCAGGCCAGCGGCGGGGACTTCTACTTTCGGGCCCTCATTTGAGGGCCGATTTTTGAACCCTCCGCAGGTCAGAAGCCTGCGGCGCGGCGACCCGAAGCGGTCAGATCTGGTGGTCCGGATCGGAGAAGGTCAGGCCGCCGGGCGAGAGGCGGCGACGGGCCGGGGCGGGTACGGCCGCGGTCTCACCGGGCGGCTGGCGGAAGTCGGCGCCCTGCTCGACCGGCAGCAGCCGGCGCCCGCCGGACTGGGCGGGAAGGGGCGCGTCGGCGGCAGGGTCGGAGAAGGCGGGCAGCGAGAGGCTGCGTCGGTCGGTCATGATCACCAGTGTCGCAGCCCGGGCGGGCACGGGTAGGCCGGACCGCTATCACCGGTGATAGCGCTTTGATCCTGGCTGGCAGGGCCAGAGCGGAGAGGGCCCGGGCGGGTGCCCGGGCCCTCTCCTGCTGTGCTCCGTGTCCCGGCCGGCTGTGTCAGGCCCGGCGGGCTTGGTGTTCGCCATCGCCGCCAGCGCGGCGCAGGGGGAGGACGTTGTCTCCTCCGCCGGCCTTCGCGGTGAGGCGGTAGAACGGGCTGTTGTCGCTGACCTTCTCCAGCCAGCCGGAGCGGGTCAGCGCCAGGCGAAGGCGGGAGAAGAGGCTGGGGTTCATGTCGATCTCGGCCGCGAGGTCCTGGCCGGTCGACATGACGGCGCCGGTGCGCTCGTTCTGCTCGGAGCTGGCGTAGAGGATGACCACGACGCGCTGGTTGGGCGGCAGGTCGGCCGTGCGCTTGAGCATGGCCTTCACGTCCTCGGCGGACCTGATCTGTGCCATGGTCACTCTTCCTCTCCAGCGGCGGCCTTGCGGGGCCGCTTCGGCTTGTCCTTCTGCGGCGGAACGTACGCGGGGATCTCCGGCGGGTTCCAGTCCCTGATGGCCGTGCGCTGCTCGAACGCGCTGCCCTGGTGGGTCAGGTAGGGGGTGACGCGGAAGAAGCGGTTGCGGCCGATCGTCTTCACGTGCAGCAGCAGGCGCAACTTGTTGAGCTTAGCGACGTTCCGGCTGAGGGCCTTCGGGTCCATCTTGAGCCGGGCTGCGATCTCGGTGATCGTCAGCTCGACGTGCATGTCCGGGCCCGGGGTGTTGGCCAGCCACCAGATCAGCACGCGGGACTCGCGGTCGGTGATCGTCTCGACGGCCTCCGCGATCCCGTTCATCCGGGAGTTGTCCACGGTGCTGTAGCTACCGGCGTACCCGAAATTCGTCGTCGGGACGACGTTGCCCTCGGCGTCGTAGCGCTTGGGCGACCCGGCTGCTCGCGCCATGGGCTCTGCTCCTCACTCCAGCTCAAATCGGGGTGCTTGTGGGCGTGACGGTGCGGAACGGCTCAGCAGCACCACCTGTAAATATACTAACAGTGCATGCACTCATGGTGCATTTAGGTTGCTGGGGACACCACCTATATGACCCATAGGTACATGCACTTAAAGGTCATTTCGGTGATCCTGGGATCACCTCTTGGGGATCGCCGGATCACCTCAGGTGATCCCAGGATCACCGGGGAATCGACGTTTCCGCAGGTCAGCGACCTGGAGGGCCGTGCACCTCTTGTGTGGTCATTGACGTGCGGAACGCGCGCCTCCTGCCGGTGGCCGTCCGTGACGTTCACCCGCATGGCTTCCGCAGTCCGGCGTGTCGCCCCCGCCGGTGGTCGGCAACGACGCCTCCGGCAGGAGTCCACCCGTGCCGCTGCCGCCGCCCGGCCTGGACGGCGTCGCCAGCAGCACCACCTGGTCGGCCGGGCCGTACGGCGCCGATCACGAAATCGCGGCTGCCGCCGCGACCGGGCCTTGACGGCCCTTTCCGCGCTCATCCATCACCAGGCAGGCATCCGTGCCGAGTTGGCGCAGCAGTACCGGTCGCCGATGATCCACGGGTCTCCGTGGGCTGGCGACGTGGCGTGCTGTCCAGGTGGTGCGCAGCGATCTCGTACAGGTGGGTGGTGACCTGGGACAGTGCACGGTGGTCGGCAGGTCCGCGACGACGAGGCAGGCCGGTGCGGCAGGTGCCGGGCCAGGCACGGGCACCCGCCACCTTGCGAAGGGCAACTGCCCAGTGTCACGCCGTCTTCGGCGTGACCGGTGCGGCGACGGGTCGGCGGCGGGGCCGGCCACGGCCCCGGTGACGGGCTGGCGCCGCAGGGCAGGCGGCAGCGGGGTTGCTGGTCCAGCTGAGCACAGCTGGCCACGGGTGCGGGGGCGGAGCACACCGCGCCCAGCCACCTGCTGGGTCAGGTCCGCATGGGGCATCAGGTTGCCGCCCGGGCCCGGCTTCCCGGTAGGGCAGGTGCCGCCACTGGCCGGGCGGGGAGAGCGAGGGGGTGGGGCCGGGATGTACTCATAGTCCATTTTGGTGATTGTGGTGTCCCCCAAAATGGACCACGAGTACATCCGCCACGGGCACGGCGCGGCCGCACTTCATGTGACGTGCCCCAGGATCACGTCACATGTACGCCTGCTCGCCGACAGCAGGGCCTTGGAGCAGGACCGCGGGGGCGAGCTCGGTTCACTCGGAACAGTCGGCCGGCGGCCGATCAGGGTTCGATGTGCACGGTGACGTAGAGGTCGCCGTTCTCGCCGCCGTTGGTGCCGCGCTCGCCCAGGCCGCGAAGTCGGACGCGCTGTCCTTCGCGGAGGCCGGCGGGGAAGCGGACCTGGTGTTCCTGGACGCGCTTGGGCACGAGGCCGGTCCCGCGACACAGTGAGCACCAGCCGTTGTCCTGGCGGCGGGGGTCGCCGGCGCAGTCGGGGCAGGTGCTCCGGGCGTTCTGCCGCAGTGGCACGGTGGCGCCGTGCTGGGCTTCCTCCCGGCTGAGCGTGACGTCGGTGTTGAGATCCTTGCCGCGCCGGGGCGCGTGGCGGCCGTAGTAGCGCTCGCCGATCTCGTTGAGGGCGGTGCGGACCTGGTCGGCGTCCTGGGGGCGGTCGTCGGGGTCCTTGGCGAGCAGGCGGGCGACCAGGTCCTCGAGTTCGGGGTAGACGTTGGGGCGCAGGGCGCGTAGGTCCGGGGGTGGCTGGGTGGCGTGCTGGTGGGCGAGGTTCCAGAAGGTGGCGCCGGTGAACGGGGGTGTGCCGGCGAGGGCTTCGTGGAGGACACAGCCGAGCGCGTACAGGTCGGAGCGGTGGTCGAGCTCGCCGGTGAACGCCTCGGGGGCCATGTAGGCCGGGGTGCCGATGAGGACGCCGGTGGTGGTGATGGCGTGCTTGGTCTCGGTGCTCTTGGTGATGCCGAAGTCGACGACCTTCGCGGTGGAGGCGGCGGATTCGTCGTCGAGGACCATGATGTTGGCGGGCTTGATGTCGCGGTGGACCAGGCCGGCATCGTGGGCGGCGGCCAGTGCGTCGGCGACGCAGTAGGCGATGTCCAGGGTCTCGGCCCGGCCGAGCGGTCCGTCCTTCAAGGCGGTGGAGAGCGGGTCGCCGTCGATCAGTTCCATCACCAGGTAGGCGACCTGGCGGCCGTCGTGGACGGTGGAGCCGAAGTCGTGGACGGTGACGATGCTCGGGTGGGACAGGCCGCCGGCGACCGCGGCCTCGCGGGCGAACCGGGCGACCTGGCGGCTGCTGTCGGGGCTGCCGTCCGCGGTGAGGACCTTGACCGCGACCCAGCGGTCGACCTTCGGGTCGTAGGCCTCCCACACCTGGCCGAAGCCGCCCGCTCCGATCCGCTCGACGAGCTCGTAGCGCCCGTCGAGCACGGTTCCCGCCTGCACGAACTCCCCTTCCGGTAGCGGCCGCTGTGTCCGGTCCGTCGGTCACGCTACGCGGAACTCCCCGCCGGGGGCAGGGTGAAACCCGAACGCGGGGCAGAGGGCGGCCCTACGCTGATGGCCGGGCCCCTCACGTCGACGAGCGTGAGGGGCCCGGCCATCTCCGGGTTGGTGCTGATCCGGGGTCAGGGCCCGGCGATTACCCAGGTCACGAACACAGACCTCATGGTCTCGTGCACCCGGTAGACGATGCTGATGCGGTCGCCGGAGTCGGCGGCCGGGTCGGTGCGGGCGGTGTAGTCGTCGACCTCGAGGTCGGTGCCGCCGGGCACCGGGATGCCGAGCCGCGGGTAGAGGGCCAGGCGCTCGAGGAGCTTCTCGACCGCGTCCAGCTCGCCGGGGCGCAGCGCGCCGAGGGCGGCTTCGGCGGCGTCGGAGAGGAAGACGTGCAGCGGGGCCGGCTGTTCGGGCTGGTCGGTCACCGGTCGCCGCCGGCGGCGCGGAGCCGGGCGAACACATCGGCGGCCGGGGTCCACTGCTGGCCGCCGATCGGCGCGGCGAGGGAGTCCATGGCCTCGGTGCTGGTCCGCAGGGTCAGGCGGTGGCGGTAGGTGGCGATCACCTCGGCGACGGCGGCCAGGTCGCCGATCGGGGAGGCGTCGAGGGCGGCGGCCAGGTCCCGCTCGAACAGGTCGCGGTCGCCGGGCAGGCCGTAGCGGGACAGCGCGGTGCGCAGCTCGTGCAGGGTGGCCGGCCTGGGAGCGGCCGCGTCCTGGTGGTCGGGCTGGGTGGTCACCTGGGCCTCCTCGGTGGTGGCGGCCGCCATGGTGGCGGGCCGCAGGTTCGACGGTAGCGGTCGGCGGGCGGGTGGTGGAGCGGTCCTGGTCACGCGGCACCGGAGAGGGTGGTCGGCTGCCGGGTGCGCTTGGTACGCAGCGGGACGGCGTCGCCGCGGGCGACGGCGAGGGCGGCGCGGTGGCGGGCGAGGAGCTCGCGGGCTCGGGCGGCCCGGGCCATGGCCTCCTCGTCCTCGACCGAGGGGCGGTGATCCCGTTCGGGCTCGCGCAGGCGGTTGTAGTGCTGGCGCAGGATCTCTTCCCGGGCTGCGGCTTCTTCGTCGAGTACGGCCTGGCGGGCCTGGGCCTGCTCGCGCATCTGCTGGCGGAGCTGCTGGTAGGCCAGGCTGTCGGCGAGCGGCGGCGGGGCCGGCGCGGGAGCCGGGTCCGTCGCCGGCCTGATGGGGGCGGTCGGCTCGGTGTCGGGTGCCGGGGCGGGGGCGGCCTGGCCGACGCGGATGTCGATGGCGCGGACGGTGTCGGGGCGGGTGCCGTTGAGCTTGGCCAGGATGGCGCGCTGTTCCAGGCGCAGCTTGGTGGCCCAGGCCGGGGAGTCGCAGGTGATGCGCAGGGTGCGGGTGTCGGCGTTGAAGCCGGCCGGGAACCAGTGGGTGGCTTCCTCCGGGCCGACGAGCTGGGCCCAGTTGTTGCGCATGGTGCCCTGGGCGGTGCCCAGCGCCCAGCCCTGGGCGGCGGCCATGGTGGGTACGACGGTGGCCAGGGTGGAGGGGTCGCGTGCGTCGCGGCCGGCGCGGGCGATCTGCTGGCGGGTCGGGGTGGTCTTCTTCGCGGGGGCGTTGCCTGCTGCGCGGGCGGCGCGGCGGGCGGCGCGCAGCGCGGTGCGGGCGAGGTCGGCGCCGCCGGGCTCCTGGGTGGTGCTGGTCATGCGGTGAACCTCCTGACGGTGATGTTGGCGTGCTCGGCGGCGTCGGCGATCTGCTCGTCGAGGGCACGGTCGTGGATGAAGGCGAGGACCAGGTCGGCGTCCGTGATGAGCCGGGCGGTCAGTTCCTCGTCGGTGAGCGGCGGGTGTTGGTGGTCAAGGCCGCTGTCGAGGCAGCTGCAGAGCGCTTCGCGGTGGACCGGTTCGGTCGGCTGGCCGTTGGCTTCGGCCCAGTGGCGGGCGAGGTGGCCGACCTCGCCGGGGGCCTCGACGTGGCGCACGGCCAGCAGGTGGAGCGATCCGCGGTCCTGGACCAGGTCGTGCCAGCTCTCCAGCAGCACGTCCTCGATCAGCTGCTCGTCGCTCCAGGTGGGCGGGCCGGTGACGACGACGCGGGCGGAGACGACCTCGGCGCGGAAGCCGGCGACGTGAGGCGCACTGTCGATCCGGTTGAGCTTGGCGAGCAACTGCCGGCCGTGCAGCCTGAGCTGGAGCAGGTAGGCCCGGGTGCTGCACAGGAGCACCAGCTCGCGGGTCTCGTGGTCGTAGACCGGCACGGTGTGGCGCGCCAGCTCGGGGGCGACCATCCCCCACCAGGGGAACTCCCGCTGGAGAGCGGTGCGCGGATCGTCGGTCATCGGGTCACTCCCAGCTGGATGTTCGGGTTGGCGGCGAGGGAGGCGTACTGGGCGACCAGGTCGGCGCCGAACAGGTCGAAGGCCCGGTCGCCGGCGCTCTCCATCTGGGCGAGCGCGGCCGCGGGCAGGTAGGCCGCTTCGAGCAGGTCCTGCCGGGTCGCGGGCGCGGTGGAGGCCGCCGCGCCGAACAGGTCGGCCATGAACTCGAGTTCCCCGGCCAGCTCGCGTACTGCGGTGACCGTGGTGTCGTCGACCCGGACGGCGGCCCGCTCGGCCACCTCCTGGTCGTGCTGCTCCTGCTCGACGTCCTGGCGCAGGGCGTGCGCGATCAGCGAGTGGGGCCGCTCCGGGCGCCAGAGCAGACCGGCGCACCCGTACTGACCTGCGATCTCGCCCAGCCAGGCCACGGTCCGCTGCTCGTCCCAGCCCTTGCCGGCGGCGTCGTTGAGCACCCACCGGAGCTGGTCGTGGCTGGCCTGGCGTACCCACGGCACCCGCCGGTACGCGGCCTTGGCGAGCCGGTCGCCAGCGGCCAGCATCGCCGCGGTGACGGCCTGCCCGAGCACCGTCCGCCGCCGCTCCCCGCCCTTGGCGGCCGCCTTCGGCTGCTTCCTGGTGCTGGACTTCTCGTCGACACGGGCCCCGCCCGTAGTCTTTGAATCACCCACAGAGGTAGAGCTCAGGCAGTCAGTGGTACCACCCTCCATTGGGGTGCAACGCGGTGTCTTGACGGACTGTCCGGCACTGGTGTGACGGCGGGGGCGACGGGGGCGACGCAGCTTCCTCGCGGCCTTCTTCCCGAGCTCCGCGATCACGCCCCGGCCCTCCTCCGAGATCCCCGTCATCCGCCGCTCCAGGCCCTCGCCCACGGTCCGGATGCCGAGCGCCTGGTCGTAGGAGGCCGGGACCAGGCGCTCGTACTCGGAGGCGCGGCAGTCCACCCGGACCTGACCGGGCATCATCGGCAGCCGGGTGCCGATCGAGCGCCAGGCCAGCAGGCCGGTCGCCCGCAGGATCTCCAGGTGGTACTGCACGGTCCGCTTGCTGCACTGCATCGCGCGCATCAGGAACGCGATGCTCGGGCGACACGGCGTCAGCTCCGACAGAACCCGCGCGAGCCGCAGCGTCGTCTCGCTGAACTTCGGGCGGCGCGACGGCGGGACGTAGAGGCCGGCACCGTGCACCCAGTGCACTGCCTGCATCCACGAGTAGCCGTCCAGCACGATCCGCCCGGCCGTCCCCGACACCAGGTGCTGCTGCTCCGGCACCCACGCGACCTTCTTCGCGGGGACCACTGCGGCGCCGGCTACCTCCTGGCGCTGGCCAGGAACGGCCGGGACGGCCGGAACTACACCCGAGAGGCCGTCCACGGCACTACCGACGCACTCACCCGAACGTGTGATGTCCGTCACAGACCTAGGTCTGGCGGCGGCCGTTCCGACAACCGGTCCCTGAACCAGTCCCTGGACAGAACCCAAGGCAGCACGGGGGGAGGAGAGATCTCCCCCCTCCCTCCCGGCATCCTCCGAGCTCAAACCGGGGACACCACCCGCCGCCACGGGGACACGGCGGGACTGGAACGGGCTCCTGACCTGCTGCAAAATGGCGTTGCTCCCTACAGCTACATGGGGACGCAGCGGCGCCCCCTCGGGGGTGTTCGTGAAAAGCACCCCTCGTGGGTGTTGGAAAGACCCCCTCCGGGGGGTGCCGAACTGCCTCCTCTCGCTCGCGTTCGTCTCGTGCGGGTCGTGGTGGTGCGGTGCAGCCGAGGCCCCTGCAAGGGCCCCGACTGCGAACGGCTCCTGGCAAGGGAGCCGGGTACTGCGAGTGGCCCTTGGAAAGGGGCCGGTTGTGGTGCGAACCAGGTAGTGCAGCCGGTGGTCGGTTGGAAGCCGATCTCCAGCGAGCCCCGCTCGACGGTTTGGAAGCCCGAGAGCGAGGTGGAGCAGGTGGCCGCGTTGATCCGGGTGGAAAGTCCGGTGAGCGGCCAGCGGAGCTAGACCCCTAGGAAGGTCGAGCACCGCGGACGAGGGCTAGGTCACGGAACACCCCCGCCTCGGGGGCCGCCGTGGCCGGCCACATACACGACGACGGCACCCCGCCGGAGCGAGACCCGGGACTTCCCGGTCGACTCCACGGCGGGGTGCCGCGCGTATGAGGGGGTGCCACTGCGGGTACCCTGCATCACGTCACCACCTCCTACGTGGCTGACCGGGACGGGCCCCTGGCAGGGGGCGCCGATCCACTTGAACGCCGTCCGGACCCTCGGGTCCGGGCGGCGAAGTTCGTTTTGGATCACTGACGATGCCACCCTACCCCTGTGGACAACCTGCGGAGTAGCGGCGAACTCACCGTGTCGATCAGCGATCAGACGTCCCGACAAGTTCCCCTCCCCCTTGGATCGTCCAGTCATCGAACCCGTGGTCGGCGACAACGGCCTTGCGCTGGGCTACCCAGCCCGAGCCGCCAACTTCGGGGTCCAGGACCGTCCTGACGTGCTGAAAGCCGCGTTCCACGTAGTACTGGTGAAGCCGGCGGTTGCTGGTCCAGGCATCCAGGCGGAGCAGCTTGGCCCCGCGCCGTGCTGCGCGGTCGCCGGCCCAGTCCAGCAGTCGGGTACCAAGCTCCTGACCGGCGTAGGCCCGGTCCACCGTGAGCTTGTGGACGTACATGGCGGCGACCTCGCGCTCGGCGGCCGTCCAGAGAAGCGGGTCGGTCTCGGCGTCGAGGGTGATGGTGGCCGCGAGTTCGTCGGCTCCTGCGGACTCCCGGACGACGAACACCTCCCCGGCCTGGATGCTCCGAGCTATGTGGTCGCTGGGGAAGTCAGTGGACCACTGGTCGCTACCGGCCTGGGCGAGCCAGGCCGCGGCATCGGTCCGGAACTGTGCCAGCCGCGGCAGGTCAGCGAGTTCAGCACGCGTGATGATCACTCTGCTGCCGCCTCTTTGGTCTCCGGCTCGGTCTCCTCGGCGCGCCGGTTCCGCTCGTAGACGATTACGTGGCGGTCGCCGGGCAGCAGACAGATGGTGACCTGGACCGGACGCCCTTCGCGGTCATGCCCGGTGCTGATCAGCTCGGCCATCGGGGTGCCGGGCGGGAGAGCAAGGCGCTCCAGCTCGGCAGCCTGCGGCAGCCGCGGATAGATCTCATCGAGCGACTCCACCAATTCGTAGCCGAGCTCGGCCAAGACCTGGTTGGTGCCGCGTTCGACGCTGCCAGGAACCATCCACTCCGAGCCCTCGACGATTCGAAGGGGAACGTACGAGTCGTCAGTGGCGAAGGGGACGCCGTCGACGTAGCTGGTTCGCCGGCGATAGCCGACGGGCTCGCCCTGGGAGAGCTGCAACCGCTGCCGTACCGCTTCGTCCGGCAGCACCACGCCCACTTCGATGGTCTGAGTGCCGTCGCGGCCCTCGTCCTGGAGCAGCTGGGTGTAGATGTCGACCGTCGGCGGCTTCCGCCGAAACTCGGACTGGGGCCGGTAGACCAGCGGGCGCCACTCGCGAACGGTGCGCCCGAGCCGGCCCTTCCCCTCGTTGATCAGCCCCTCGTGCTGGAGCCGTTGCAGCGCGGTCCGCACGGTCTGACGGCTGACCTTGTGCTGCTCGGCGAGCTGGAGTTCTCCGGGGACCTGGTCGCCAGGAGCCAGTTCGTGCTGGTCGATCCGCCGCTTGAGGTCGTCGTAGACCCACTCCCAGCGTGCCCTGCTGTCGGCTGGCACCAGTCGCTCCCTCATCGTGTCCGTTCTGTACGTACAGAAGATAGCGCGTTTTGGTCGCGGCGTCGCCCCCGGCCCCGCGCGCCGGGCGTGGCGGAGACCGCGACGGACCGTGCCGACACGCGCACTGCGCGTCGCTGACCTGCGCCTTTGGCCATTTGTCAAGTCTGTACGTACAGAAGACTTGCGGGGCCAAACTTCTGTACGTACAGTTCAGACATAAGCCAACCGGCCCCGGCCGGGGCGGTCCTGTCGGGCCGTCAGGCGTGCAGGCCCATTCGCTTCGGCGGTGATCAAGTCGAGCCCACCCGCTCCTAATCACCGCAGTTGCCGGGCCGAACATATGGCTCCACCACAGCGCTGCTGCGCTGTCTGTCCGCCAGGACGCCGGCCGATCAGGTCGGGCCTGGCGGGCGGAGAGAGCAGCACACCGCTCCCCCGGACCCTCAATCTCCCTGTCAGGAGGCCCCGATGCCCGCTCGCACCCGCACCAAGCGCCGCAGCTCTCTCTCCCCGCTCAAGCTCTCGACGTTGCTGCCCAGCCGCTACAACCTCCGCCCGGACGAGGCGAACACCGTGGTCTGCCCGTCCTGCGACACCTGGCAGCGGATCATGGGCGACCAGGGCAAGACGCGCACCATCCGCGACCACTACTCCACCGACCTGTCCGGCGCCGAGCTGGAAGCCGGCCAGCGGGACACCCGCTGCCCCTCCGCCCGCCGGATCGTCGAGATCGACGTCAAGGTCGCGCACTGGGCGAAGCAGATCGAGGAAGGAACCACCCAGGTCGCCGCCCGCCGGCCGACCACGGTGCTCCGGAAGATCCCGACCCCGAAGCCCCCGGCGGTCCTCCACATGGCGCAGCCCCGCCCGGCCGTCCCCGAGCCGACCGCCGACGAGCGCGCCGAGCAGTGGGCCGAGATCCTCCTGCCGGTGTTCGTGGCCGACGCCCTGCGCCGCATCCCGCTGCACGGCGCACGCGGCCCGATCTTCCCGCTGGCCCTGCCGGTCGGAGCCCGGCCGATCGCCCAGACGCCCACCGCGGACGAGGTCCTCGCCGAGAGCCCGATGCGCCAGCGCGCCGCCGCCTGACCCACCGCCAACAGCACGAACCGCCACGGCCGCCGCCCACCCGATCTTCGGGGTGGGCGGCGGCCGTGGCTGCTCGTACGCAGCACAGAGCAGCAAGACGGCCCCGGGGGCGCAACCCCGAGGCCGTAGTCGGTCGCGCACCACCAACCCGTAGAAGACCGAGAGGAACACGACCGTGAACACCATGATGGCACTCTCCGTCGAGACCAACACCGCCGACTTCGACGAGCTGTACGGCCGGTACGCCAGCCGCTTGCTCGTCGCCGCCGCCGAGCAGCTCGCCGAGATCAGCCCGGCCGCGACCGACCTCGACGAGGAGCTGGCCGCGCAGGTCTGGGACGACGTCGCCGCCGGCCTCTACCCGAGCGGCGCCCGCGGCTTCACCGGCCTGCTGCTCCTGCTGCGCGACAAGGCCCGCCAGGTCCGCGCCCGGGCGGCGGCCGCCAGCCGCGCGATCCGCGAGGTCGTCATCGACCTGGACGACCTCGCCGGCACCGAGCGGAACACCGCGATCGCCACCGTCCGGCCGCTGCCGGCCACCGTCTCCGCCGCCGTCGCCGCGCTCCCCCTGGCCGGGTGATCACGATGTCCGACACCCTCGCCGCTGCCCAGGCCGCCGCCGCCGCGCTCGCCCAGACCCAGCAGAGCGTCAACACGCTCACCGCTGACATCCAGCAGCACCTGCCCCAGCCCGCCCCGCAGCCGGCCCCGACCACCTCCGGCGGTGGCCAGTGAGCAGCCCCGAGGACCAGGCCTGGACCGGCAGCCAGATGGACGAGCTGCTGCGCAGGGCCCGCGAGATGCACCAGCGCGCGCAGGCCGAGAAGGCCGGCGGACAGCAGCAGTAGAGCCCGACACCGCCGCCGCGCCCCGCCCCGGACCACCGGAGGCCGGGCGCGGCGGTGCTCGACGGTGCCCGCCCCCGCGCGCACCTATATAGAGGAGGAGCCCTCGTGGCGACCCGACGCACCCCGGCGCGCCGCCCGACCGCGGCGAAGACCCCCACCACGAAGAAGACCACCACGGCCCCGGTCGTGGCCGAGCAGCCGGCCGCCGTTGTCGTCGACCAGGCCGCGACCGACGCGGTCCTCGACCAGGCCCACGCCGAGCTGGCCGACGCCCGCGACCGAGCCGCCGACCTCCTGGACCTGGCCGAGCAGGCCACCGCCGACGCCGCCGCCCTGACCCGGGCCGCCGACGAGCAGGCGGAGCAGATCCTGAACGGCGCCCGCCAGCAGGCCACCGACCTGCTGACCGGTGCCGAGCAGGACGCCCAGGCGCTGAGCCGGGAGACCCGGGCCGCCGCCGGCGCCGAGGCCGAGCAGCTGCTCGCCGACGCGAAGGCGCGCGCCTCCGAGCTGCTCGCCGACGCCGAGACCACCGCCGACCAGGTCCGGGCCACCGCCAGCGCGGAGGCCGAGCAGCTCCTCGCCGACGCGAAGCAGCAGGCCCGGCAGGCGGCTGCGGTGCTCACCGCCGAGGCCGAGACCAAGGCGGCGCGCAGTGCGGAGCAGATCCTCGCGGACGCGACCGAGACGGCCGGACAGCTGGTGGAGGCCGCCGAGACCGAGGCACGGCAGATCCGCCGCAAGGCCGGCTCCGACCTCACCACCGCCCGCGAGCAGCTCGCCGACGCCACCGAGGCCCTGGAGCGCACCCGCAGTCGGGTCGACGCCTACCAGGCCGAGGCGGAGAAGGACCTGGCGGGTCGTCGGGCGCTGGCCGACCAGGCCTGCCGCGACGCGCTGGCCGCCGCCGACCAGGCCCGCGCGGACGCGGCCGCCGATGCCCAGCGCATCCGCGACACCGCTGCCGCCAAGGCCCGCGAGCTGGCGGAGGCCACCGAGGCGCAGGCCGAGGAGCTGCGCCGCCAGGCCGAGGACCTGCGCGTGCGGCTGGAGGAGATGGCCCGGGCGGACGCGGACGAGATCCGCGAGACCGCCCTGGCCGAGGCCGAGCGGCTGCGTGAGCAGGCCGAGAACGAGGCCGGGTCGATCCGGGAGGAGGCCGCCGTCCAGGCCGCCGGCCTTCGCGAGCGCGGCCAGCAGCACGCCGACTCCTTGCGTACCGCGGCCGAGAGCCGGGCCGCCGAGCTGGACCGGCAGTCCAAGGCGGCGCGCGGCAAGGCCGAGGGGGAGGCGCAGCGGATCATCACCCAGGCCCGGATCGAGGCCGAGCAGCTCATCAATGGGGCGGCCGGGCAGGTGGTCGAGGCCGAGGCCAGGGTCCAGGTCCTGGTCGCGGAGGAGCGGCGGATCGCGGCCAAGCAGGCGGCGCGCAAGCGCGGCTATCCCGCGCGGGTCCGGCGCCGCACGACGCAGCTGACCGGCTGGGCGTGGACGAAGGCGCCCTGGGCGGCGCTGTCGGCCGGTGTCGGGCTGACCGCCAGCGGCGAGTACGCGCTGGCAATACTGGTCGGCATCCCGGCCTCGATCGGCTGGCTGCTGCCGGTGTGCATCGACGTGTGGGCGATGTCCGCGATCCGCGCCCGCAAGGCGAAGGAAGTCGTGGTCGCGCTGGTGACGATGATCCTCGCGAACGCGGTCTACCACATGGCCGACGCCCACCTCCTCGGTGTCGAGCAGGGCGCGGACGGCACGTGGCACGCGCAATGGCAGTTGATCGTCGGCGTTGCATGCATCGCACCGATCGTCGTCTGGCGCGTCCACGCGCTCATCCCGCACGCCCCTGCAACGCACCCGGCCGACGACCTGTCAGCCGACGAGGTGTCTGCAACGGCCCCCGAAGGGTCTGAAACGGGCGCTGCAACGGAGCCGGTCCACCCCGCCCCGGTGGCGGCGCCGGCGGTTGTGCCCGTCCCTGTTGCACGGCCCGCCGTCCTCGGTGAAACCGCAGGTCGCGGGAGTCGTGCAACGGTCGGCGGTGCAACGCGGCTGGCGCTGGCGCCCGGTGAAACGGGACGCAATGCAACGACTCCGGCCCCTGCAACGGCCGGGTCGGGCGCAACGCCCGCCGCTGCAACGGAGACCGGTGGTGCAACGACGGTGAGCGTTGCACGGGTCCTGACCGAGACCGACATCGAGGTCATCACCCGGCACGTGCAACGCCACCAGGGCCCGCCCGAGAAGCTGCCGTTGCAGCCCATCGCCGACGAGCTCGGCGTCTCCAAGTCCACCGCGTCGCGGCGGGTCGCCGCCTTCCGCGACCTCGCCAAGGCGAGCTGAGCACTCGGCCTCTCCGGTGGTCACCAGGACGCCCGCAGCGTCCTGGTGGCCGCCGAAGGTGCCGACGGCACCGAGCAGCACCTAAGACCCGTGCATCCGGCCGGAGCCCGGGTCGACAACCTTCCCCCCAGCGCGTGAAAGGACGGCCACCGTGGCCTACGACGACGACACCAGCGACTTCGGATGGAAGTCCGACCAGCTGCTCGCCCCCGGCGGCATGGCGATGTACACCGACCAGATCCGCCAGATCTTCCGCGAGCACCGGGACGACTTCCGCGCCCTGGCCAACGACCTCCAGGGCGACCTCAAGCACAACCCGCCCGCCGGCGACAACAAGCTCGAGGCCAACTACCACGCCTGGAAGACCGCCCGGCTGCTCCACCAGATGGAGGGACACGCGCAGGCCATCATCACCCTGGCCGCCAAGCTGCGCGCCACCCACCAGAACATCTACGTCGAGCTGCCCAAGCGCCGCGCGGTGAAGGCCGAGGCCAAGGCCCTGGAGAAGTCCGGCCAGGGTGCGCAGGTGGCCCGGACCGCGGGCAACGTCAACGACCTGGTCCGCCAGATGGCGGCCCACGCCACCGGGCAGGCCGGCGACCAGGCCGGGCAGCCGGCGGCGGGCGTGCCCGCCCAGCCCGCCTACCCGCCGGTCTTCGACATGTTCAAGACGGGCACCGGCCAGTGAGCGGCACGGCACTCGACAAGGCGGCGCGCCAGGCGGTGGAGCGCCGCCTGGCGAACCTGACGAAGTTCTACAAGGACCGCCAGGACGCCGCGAAGACCGACCAGGAGCTCGCCGCGGTGGTGCTCGACCGGGCCCGCGCGATCGCGAAGTTCGCCGAGAAGAACGGCGACTCGACCAAGTGGTACGCGCTTGCCCAGTACCTCGACGCCTGGTGCAACCAGCACGGAGGGTGACCGGGCCGAGGGCCCGAAATCATCATCATCACCGGCTCCGCGAGCTCATCACGGGGCCCCAAGGCGCGCGCGCGATGCGCGCGCGCGAGGCTCCCAGACCAGTGACTGACTGTCAACATCGAGAGGAGGGCGAGTTGAGCGACTCCGACGACGGAAACGTGGTCACCCTGCACCCCCGGATCGGTCTGCGCCCGCCCATCGGGCCGACCCCGAACACCCCCGCGCCGGCACCTTCCCCGGCGCTTGCGGCACCCGCCGCCCCGGCCGCGCCGCCCTCCTTCCCCCGGGTCCGCCACCGCCGCGCGGCGGCCCCGGCCGTCCTTCCGGCGCTGCCGGAGAGCACCGCCGGGGGCGGGGAGGTCGCCGTCGCCACCCCCTCCGCTTCCCCCGTGCCGGGAGGGGGAGGCGGCCCGGCCCCGGTCCGCGACACGGTCGCTCTGTCGATGGTCACCTTCGCCGCCGTCGCCCTCGCGGCGGCCCGCGGCACGTTCGGTGTCGCGTCCTGGATCAAGGCCCGCGCCGGGCAGGTGAAGGAGGCGGCGGAGAAGGCGAAGGACGCCAAGGCCGCCAAGTCCTCCACCGCGGCGGGCGGCGGCCGGGTCCAGTCCGGCCCGGAGTGGGGCCAGCAGGCCCGCCAGCGCCAGGGCGCAGCCGGAGGGTCCGGCCGTTCCGGCGGCGGGAGCGGCGGCCAGGCCGGCCGCGGCGGCCAGGTGCCCGCCACGTTCCGCTCCAGCCAGACCGGCCCCGGTAAGGGCGGTGACCGGCTCGGCGCGCAACAGCGCGGCCCGGGCGGCAAGACGGGAGGCGGCCCGGACCGGCCGAGGCCGGATGCCAGCTTGGCGACGCGGGCCGGCCGCTCGCCCGGCCGGGGCCGCGGCCTGGCGGACCGCCAGCGGGACGAGACCGGCACCACGCCGGACCGGTCGAAGCGCGGGAAGGACAAGGACCGCAAGAACACCGACGGGACGCCCGGGACGGGCAAGAAGGACAGCACCGGCCCGTCCAGCTCGTCCGGCTCCAAGAAGGGCTCCGGCGGTTCCGGCTCCGGCGGCTCGGCGGCGGGCGGCTCCACCACCGGGGCGAAGAAGAGCTCCGGCGGTTCGTCGGGCACCGGGGCGGGCGGATCCGCCAGCACGAAGAAGGGCGGGAGCTCGGGCGGCCCGGCCAAGGGCGGGTCCACCGGCGCGGGCAAGAAGGGCAGCACCGGCAGCGGGTCGGGCTCGACCCCGGGGAGCCGCACCACGCTGGGCGCGGCGATCAGCGAGGAGGCCGAGCGGCGCCTCGACAGGCGCCGCAAGAACCACACCCCGGTCTGGCGGGCGCCGAAGAAGCGCAAGCCCAAGAAGAAGGGGAAGAAGAAGCCCGCAGCCGCCACCGGGTCCGGCACGCCGAAGATGACGACGGCCAGCACCACCAAGCCCGGGGTCAAGCCGCCCACCAAGGGCAAGGCGTCCGGCACCTCGACGACCAAGGCCACCACCGCGAAGGCGAAGAAGACCAAGGCCGCCGGGTCGGGCAAAGGCCCGGGGGTCTACGCGAAGCGGGCCGCGGCGAAGGCGAAGGCCGCCTGGGCCAAGCGGCCGAAGCGCGGGTCCACGGGCCCGGCCTCCGGCCCGACCACAGGCGGCCCGTCCTCGACGGGAACCGCGTCCGCGAAGGCCGGGACGCGGGCCCGCTGGGAGCGCACCAACGCCCGCACCTCCGCCACCGGCTCCACGACGGGCTCCAGGTCGTCGGGCACGCGCACCGGGACGGGGCCCTCGGCCCACCGGGGCCGGGCGGCCCCGCCGCCCGGGATGGTCCACGAGACCACGATCACCCTGGAGCGCATCCCCAAGCAGCCCCCGCCGCCCGACCCGCCCGCCGCGCTCCCCGCCTCCACCGGGTCCGCGCCCACCGGGTCCGCGCCGGTGACCGGTGGGGGCGGCACGACCACCGCCGTGAGGAACCACATGACCGCATCCGTCGAGGTGTACGCGCCTTCGGCCGACTCCGAACTGAACATCTACGACCTGGTGGAGGCCGACGAGGCCGCCGCCGAGGAGATCCTCGACCGCGTCGACGAGGCGAAGGAAGCCGCGTCGGCGTGCGAGGACCTGGAGCACCACCTGGAGAACCTCAAGGCCCAGGTGATGCAGCTCAAGATCCCCGGCCGCCTGCTCGGCTACTGCAACCGGCTGCTGGAGAAGGCCGGCCGGGTCAAGAGCGAGGCCGAGGCCCTGGCCGCCGCCCTGCCGGCCGCGTCCGAGGCCATCAAGACCGCCGGGACCAACGCCGCCGCCAAGCACCAGCGGCCCGCCGACGTCACCCGCGACCACGGCTACGCCGCTCCGGCCGAGACCCACTACCACAAGGAGTAAGCAGTGTCCGACCTGCTTCCCGCCGCCCGGGGCGTCGTCTCCGCCGCCGTCGAGGTGGTCGCCGACGGCGTCCGCTACGGCATCCTGATCGCCCGCCTCGCCAAGGCCGGCCTGGCCCTGCGCCACATGGCCGCCCTCGCCAAGTCCACGTTCGAGTACGTCGGCGACTGCGCGGCCAGCGTCGACCAGCTCGCCGAGATGGCCGCCAGCATGAACGTCGACGCCGACACCGTCGCCGAACACCACGAGGCCGCGAACATCATGCGCGGCGCGCTCGCCAACGCCACCACCATGGCCCAGGAGTGCGAGGAGATGTCGAGCCTGTTCGACGAGGCCTCCGAGGCGCACCAGGCCGACTACGGCGCCGTCACCGAGGCGTTCCAGAACATGCCCGTCGAACCGGCCAACCGCGAGTTCTACGCCAACCGCTGACCCACCCTCACCGTCCCGCCGCTGCCCGGCACCGCACCTCGCGGTGCCGGGCAGCACCGCACCCGAACCCGGAAGGACCACCCCGTGGCCCCCGACAACCGCGACACCACCACGCCGCAGTGCCTGCCCGCCCGGCTGCTGGCCGCCCTGGTCATCACCGCCGGCGCCCTGTGGCTGCTCGGCGAGCTCTACGCCCGCCTCGCTCACTGAGATAGGAGAACCGCCGTGCCGAAGCTCGACCGGGCCCGCCACCTCGCGGGCCGCGCCGCCACCGCGGCCGGGGCCGCCGCCCTGACCGCCAGCATCTTCACCCCGCACGTGCTGCCCGTCGCGACCCCGGTCGTCCTCGGCACCACCGTCCTGTCCGCCGCCGTCTCCATCCAGCCCTGGCGGCGCAGCACCCCCGGCGTGCTCAGCGTCCTGTACGCGACGCCGCCCGCGATCCTGCTCGGCGAGATGGTCGCCTTCCGGATCATCCCGGGCGTGCACTGGGGCGAAGGCTTGGCCGTCGCCGTCTGGGCGGGCGTCACCTGGTGGCAGCGCCCCAGCCACCTGGCCCGCGAACTGGTCCGCCCCAGCGCCCAGGTGCCAGCCACCCCGGACTACCGGCCGCAGGCCCTGGTGCCCACCACACTGGCGGATCAGCTGGTCCTCTCCTGGTCGCAGTGGGCGCAGATGGACCGGTCCCCGGCCGCCGGCACGTTCCTCGAGCACGCCGTGTTCGAGGGCCGCACCGAGTGGCGGGCGCAGATCGTCGCCGAGGGCGGCCGCCCGGTGCCCGACATCCCGATCGCCGCGATCTCGGCGATCACCAACATCCCCGAGGAGTTCATCTCCATCACGGCGGTCAAGGGCCACGGCGCCGGCCGCCGCCAGCTGGTCGTCACCGAGCGCACCGGCGCCGAGGTCGCCAAGCAGGAGATCGACCCGTTCACCCGCTGGGAGAAGGAGATCGCCCCGGGCGCCATGCCCCACTCCCAGCTGATCGCCATCCGGCGAGGCAACACCAAGACCGGCGAGATGGAAGAGGTGCTGCGTCCCGAATGACCACCACCATGGCCCCGGCGCCGCTCGGCCTGGACGTCGACGTCATGGAGCTGGAGGTCCAGGTCCCTCCCGGAAAGCTCCTCACCTACGACCTGCGGGCCCTGGCCTCCTCCCTGGAGATCCTCGACACCTCCTGCATGGCGGTGGAGACGGACGGCCTCACCCGCGCCCTGGTCACCATCTACCGCGACCCGCCGCTGGAGAAGCTGGAGCCCGTCCGCGGCGAAGACCTGGTGATCGACGCGCAGGGCTGGCTGACCGTGGGCCGCTACCACGACGGCCAGCCCGCCCAGATCCGCCTCTACGTCCCCGGCTCCGGGGCACAGCGCGGCGCCCTGTTCGGCACCACCGGCGCCGGCAAGTCCCGCGCTCTGCAGCTGATCCTGGCCGCCGAGAAGCGGAGCGGGATCGTCTCCTGGCTCGCCGACCTCAAGGGCGGGCAGTCGGTGCCGGAGGCCGCCGGTCAGGTCGACTGGCGGGTCACCACCCAGGAGGGCCTGCTCGCGATGCTCCAGGCGGCGGTGCGCGTCGCCGAGGAGCGGATGCGCCGCTACGCCGCGATGGGCCGCAGCTCGTTCATCATCAACCGGCCCGACCCGCTGCTGTCGGTGCGCATCGACGAGGCGAACCGGGCGCTGGAGAAGGGCGCGCCGTACCGGGACAAGGTCGCAGCGCTCATCAAGGAACTCGGCCGCACCGGCCGCTCGGTCGGGGTCGGCATCTCGATCGCGGCGCAGGCCTCGCACGTGGACGAGCTCGGCGGCTCCGACACCCTGCGCGGCATGCTCAAGGAAGGCGAGACCATCCTGCTGCGCTGGTCCAGCTCGATGATGCAGTCGCTGGTCTCCGACGGCCTGCTCCCCCCGGGCACGCACATCGTTCCCATCCCCAAGCGCTCCGGCCCGCCGCTGCTGCGCTCCCGGTTCACCTCCGCCCGCGGCCTGGTCAAGCCCAAGCCCGGCGGCAACACCGGCGGCATGGCCTACCTCCTCGGCAGTGACCGGCCGACCGCGATGATGCGGTTCTTCCCGGTCGGCTCCATGCACGAGGTCGAGGGCCTGGACCCGCTCATCCTCGACCTGTACGGGCCGGGCGAGCCCGCCCACCTGGAGGCCACCTCGCACGAGGCCGCCGGCCCGGCCTACCTGACCCGCGACGGCGACGGCCCCGCCCACCTGGTCGAGGCCGCGAAGGAGGAGACGAAGCGCCTGGCCGAGCAGGCCGCCGCCGAGCAGAAGAGCGCCGGCACTGGCAAGGCCACCGTCGCCGCCCGCGTCCTGCGCGCCCTGGAGGACGCCGACGAGGACGAGGACGGGCAGCAGGTGCTCGACTTCGACGAGCTGTTCGCCGCCGTCAACGCCGACGGCGGCAAGCCCGTCAGCGCCCCGGTCGTGCGCAACAACCTCACCGCCCTCGGCAAGGCCGACCGGATCGTCGCCCTCGGCGGCGGCCGCTACACCCTGCCCAGCTGACACCCCGCCACCCCGGCCCGGGGCAGCCCGACGCGGCTGCCCCGGCCCCGTCCTGCCCTGGAGCCCCCGTGGTCGTCTCCGCTTCCCTCGCCTTCGTCTTCGGCATCATCACCGTCTTCCTCTACCGCAACGGAACCGTCCGCGTCCTCTCCGGGCTGACGCTCATCCTGTTCGGCTTCACCCTCGCCAGCACCGGCCTGGGCCCGACCATCAACCAGCTCCTCGCCGGCCTGGTCCACCTCATCGGCAGCATCCGCTTCTGACCATCCGCCACCCCGCCCGCCAGCACCACCGACCGGAAGGACCCCGCCGTGAACACCCACCCCGCCCCCGCCCTGCTCGGCACCGGCACGGTCGGCGCCGTCGACCTGCTCCTCGCCCAGGCCTCCCTCGACCCGCGTGTACGGCTCCGCCCGCCCACCACCGTCGAGGAGACGCTCACCGCCCTGCGCGCGGCGATGGAACTGCGCCAGCGCCAGGCGCTGCCCGCCGCGCCCCGGCACCCCGAGCTGCCGCCCGGCCCGCCCCGCCAGGTCGTCTTCATCCTCGACGAGGCCGCATACCTGGCCGGCCAGCCCCGCACCGGCAAGCACTCCCCCGAGACGACCCGCCTGCTCCGCGAAATCCTCGCGCTCGGCCGCACCAGCCGCATCAACGACTGACCACCACCCGCCACCGACACCTTGACCGTGCCCGCCGCCCACCACCGGGCGGCGGGCACGACCGTCTCCCGAAGGGAACAGCCCATGACCTCCGCCGCCGCTCTCGCCCGCTACGCCGAACTGACCCGCCAGCACCAGGAGACCGCCCAGCTCGCCGACCCGGCGCCCCGCCCGCCGGCCGACCAGCTCATCGACACCGCCACCGGCACCGTCGCCATCGGCCGCTACGCCGACGGCACCGCGGCCCGAGTGCCGCTGTGGAACACCAACGGCGCCGTGCACCTGCACATCAGCGCCCGCACCGGCGCCGGGTCCAGCACGCTGATCGACCACCTGGTCGCCGCCGAGCACGCCTGCCCGCTCACCGAGCCGTGGGTCGCCGACCCCTACGGCGCCCGCCCGGGCCTGGCCGCCCGCACCGCGACCACCAAGGCCGACACCGTCACCCTGCTGCGCGAAGCGGTCGGCCTGCTGCGCGGCCGCCTGGGCGAGACCGGCGACACCACGGCCTACTTCCCCAGCCCCGAGCACCCGCTGATCACCCTCACCCTCGGCGACTGGCCCCACCTGTCCACCTGCGAGGAGACGGTGCGCCTGGTCGGGGAGATCGCACTCACCGGCCGCCTGGCCGGGTTCAGCCTGCGCATCGAGACCTGGGGCGTGGTGTTCCAGCCCCCGCTCCCGCTGACCACCACCGCCCTGCGCCACGCCCACCAGGTCACCATGACCGCCCGCCTCACCCCGGGCCTGGGCACCCACGCCCCCCACCCGGCCGCCCCCGCCCGCCTGTTCCGCACCTGGACCCCCGAGCAGTAACCCCGCCCGCTCCCGGCCTCTCCGAGGGCCGCCGGACCCGCCCCGACCACCGGTTGCGGGCCCGGCGGCCCCAGAAGGCGCCCGGCGCCCCCAGACCCAGCAAGCCCATCCCCGCCCCCCCTTGGAGCACCCCGTGGACAGCATCTACACCAGCCCCGCCACCATCGCCGCCGACCAGGCCGTCGACCTCAACGCCTACCTCCTCCAGGAGGGCTTCGTCCCGGCCTCGCTCGACGGCCAGGTCGTCGCCGTCCCGCTCCAGCCCTCCCCCACCACCCCGGCCCTGATCCCCGCCCTGGTCGACGGCAAGGTCATCGCCGTCCCCGTGCACAACCCGCTCGCCGCTGCGGCCGCCGCCCAGGCGCAGCCCGCCCCGGCCCCGGCCGCCCAGGCGCAGCCCGCCGCCGAGCAGGGGCTGCCGCTGGCACTGCGTCAGGGCATCCTCTACGGCTGCGCCGGAGCGCTCACCCTCGGCGGCCTGACCTGGATGGTCGGCGCCGGGGTCGGCGAGGTCGCCCCGTACGCGGACCAGATCGGCAAGGTGCTGATGTGGGCGGCCGCCACGGTGGCCGCCGTGGTGATCGGCGTCGCCGCGCTTCTCGGCAAGCTCCGCTCCGTCGCCTCCAGCGCCGGCACCGGGGCGACCGCCAGCGGCGACGGCTCCACCGCGTCCGGCCCCGTCCTCGCGATGTTCCACCGGCACACCGAGGTCACCATCGGCAAGCAGAGCGCCGGATGGAAGGGCACGGTCAACAACAACGTCCGCTGACCGGCCGCCCGGTCTCGCCCCCGGCGCACCTCCGCCCGCCCCGCCGACCCCGGCCGGGCGGGCGGGCCGCCTTCCGGGGACGGGGCCGGCCGACCGGCCGACACCGCGCGACGAGAGGGACCGCACCATGCAGCAGCCCGCCACCCACTCCTCCACCACCCCGGCCCCCGTCAAGCCGACCCCCGGCACCTACGTCCTGTTCCGCGACATGGACCGCTACCTGACCGGCCACCCCGACCACACCCAGATCTGCAAGGTCCTGGTCGACAGCCACCACCGCGAGGACAAGGCCGACCTGGTCGTGCTGGTCACCCGGGAGGTCATCCGCTTCGCCCCGGTCGTCTTCATGCGGCCGCTCGACCCGGCCGAGCTGATGCACGACATCGACACCGCCCCGCTGGACTCCCTCGGCGACGGCCGGCTGATGACCGCCGCCGGGGCCTGGCTCGCCGCCCAGGCCCGCCAGGCCAAGACCAACTCCCCCGCCGCCCTGCCCGCCGTCCGCGACTGACACCGACCCAACCGCGCCGCCGCCCGCCCCGCCGGCCCCCCGGCCGGGACTGGCGGCGGCGCACCGCCCCTCCGATCCGCCGCCAGCACCGCCGCCCACCCAGCAGAGAAGGAGACCCTGGCCGTGCGCGCATCCGACCTCGACCCCTCCGGTGAGGACCACGGCGGCCTGCCGACTTGGCCCTGGCGCTACGCCGACCCCGGCCTGCACACCCGCCGCCAGCTGCGCGCGATGGGCCTTCGCCCCGGCGGCCAGGAGCCCGCCGCGCAGGTGGTCTGCCGCCGCGGAAAGCGGATCGCGTACCTGTACCGGATCGACCAGGCCCTGCCCGTGCGGCCGATGACGCCGGGCCGGGCCGAAGCCCTTGACCGGGCGATGGCCGCCCGCCAGACGTGCCCGCTGTGCCTCACCCGCTACGACGCCTGCCTCCCGCTCAAGACCCTCGGCTCCTGCGTGCCGTGCAGCGAGCTGTCCGACGACGAGCGCGAACAGCTCGCCGCCCTCACCAACGCCGCCTGATCCACCGCCACCGTCCTGGAGGACACCGTGAAGCTCCGCGTCTTCGCCAACGTGCTCGCCGAGGCCGTCGCCTTCGCCGCCCGCGCCCTGCCCACCCGCCCGCCGGTCCCGGTCCTGGCCGGCATCCTGCTGCGCACCGACGAGCGCGGCCTGCACCTGGCGGCCTTCGACTACGAGACCGCGGCGACCACCCGCGTGGACGCGGAGATCGCCGACGACGGCACCGCGCTGGTCTCCGGCCGCCTCCTCAACGAGATCTGCAAGACCCTGCCGAAGGCGGCCGAAGTCGACATCGAGCTGTCCGGCTCCCGGCTGCTCGTCACTTCCGGCACGGCGAAGTTCACGCTGCCGACCCTGCCGGTCGAGGAGTACCCGCAGCTGCCCGGCGTGCCGGACACCGTGCTCACCGTCCAGGCCGACGCGCTCGCCGACGCAGTCGCCCAGGTCGCCGTCGCCGCGAGCACCGAGGAGAGCCTGCCGGTGCTGACCGCCGTGCAGCTGCTCCTCGAGGACGACCGGATCACCCTGGCCGCCACCGACCGCTACCGCTTCGCCGTGCGCGAGCTGACCGTCCAGCCCACCGGCACCCTCCCGGCGGTGACGCCCAAGACCGGCAAGAAGAAGGACAAGGCCGACGACGACGGCGTCCTCATCCCGGCGAAGTTCCTCGCCGAGGCCACCCGCGCGATGACCGGCGAGCACCCGGTCGCCGTCGGCTGGTCGGACGGCCAGCTCACCCTCACCACCGCCGGCTCCTCCATCGGAACCCGGCTGCTCGACGGCGACTTCCCGCGCCACCGCGGCGTGTTCCCCACCCCGGCCGACGCCGAGCTGACCGTCACCGTCCCCACCGACGAGGCGCTCGCCGCGCTCAAGCGCGTCGCCCTGGTCGCCTCCGACAAGACCCCGGTCCGGCTGACCGTCACCGACGACGGCAGGCAGCTGCTCCTGGAGGCCGGGCACGGCGACGACGCCCACGCCGTCGACCGCATCCCCTGCAACACCACGGGCCACCTCGACGGCGGCACCATCGCGTTCAACCCCGGCTACCTCGCCGACGCCCTCAAGGCGCTCGCCGCGCCCGAAGCCCGGCTGCACGCCACCTCGGCCACCAAGCCCGCCCTGCTCACCGGGCACTCCGGCGAACTCGCCGACACCGACTACCAGCACCTGCTGATGCCGATCCGCCTCAACGGCTGACCCCGCCTCACCCCGCCCGCCCCGCACCGCCGGGGCGGGCCCCGGCTACGCCCCCAGCACACCAACCCGAACAGGAGCAGCACCCCGTGAACCAGCACACCGAGCCCACCGTCCCCCAGGAGCAGCCGAGCGTCAGCGTCCGAGAGTCGGCCGGCCGCCGGGTCCGCACCCTGACCGCCCCTGGCGGCTGGCTCGACCGGCGCCGCCGCGAGCTGGCGGCCGGCCTGGACGACTTCTCCGGCGCCGAGCCGTGGGTGCGCGCTCTCGCGTACCTGGTCGCGATCGCCTTCGTCGTCCTGGTGGTGGGCACCGTCGGCGGCATCCTGTTCAACGCGGCCGGCGCCGTGATCGGCGCCGTGCACCTGCCGCAGGACCTGCCCGCCGGCGGCGACGGCCTGCGCGTCGCCGTCACCGGCCCCATCCACGCCTACCTCAACGCCCACCAGGCCTACCCGCTCAGCGCGGCCACCGCCTACGGCGCGTGGAAGACGCTTGGCCTGATCGCCGCCCTGCTGTCGTTCATCACCCGCGGCGCCATCGCGCGCGCCAGCTGGACGGCATGGTCTACCGCCACCCTCGCCATGGTCTGGTACGCCGCCCCCGACACCGGTCGCCCGGTAGCCGTCGGCCTGACCGCCGCCGCCATCGCGGCCGTCTCCCTGTTCGCCCTGCGCGGCCTGAGCTTCTCGCTGCGCCCGATGGTGATCAACCGCACCGACGTCCAGCCGCAGATCACCATCCAGGCCCCCGAGTGCAAGACGGGACGGCCCCGCCCGGCCGTCCCGGCGCCCACCTCGCCCTTCGACCAGCGCTGACCCTCCCGGGCGGGCCGGTGCACCGAGCACCGGCCCGCCCGGCCCCCGCCCGCTCCGCACCGCCGACCGAGAGGCACCCGCCGTGGCCCTGGCCATCTCCCGCGACGCACAGATCGCGGCCCTCTACGAACGCCTTCACCACCGCTCGGCGATCCTGTCCGGCCTCACCCCTGGCAGCAAGGCCCACTCCGGGATCCAGGCCGAATGCGACGCCATCCACGCCGAGATACGGCGCCTGCAAGCCACCACCAGCATCTCGCCCAAGGCCGTCCTCGTCGGGATCGCCGTGATCCTGCTGCTCATCTGGAGCGCCGTCCACTGACCGTCCGGGCACTGACGCTGCCCACCACCGTGCCCGCCGCCCCCGCCACCCAGGCCGGGACAGCGGGCGCCGTGGTGCGCGGCGCGGCCACCCGGCCCGTACCCGCCGTCTGGAAGGACCACCGCCGTGCGCACGAAGAAGCCCGCCACCCACTACCTGGCCACCAACGCGGACGGAATCATCCCGGCCAGCCTCGCCGCCGGCACCCCGGTCAACCTGGCCGACGCGGTCGGCACGACCATCGACCACCCCAACCCCTGCAAGAACCTCTGGTACGACGAGACCCCGTTCAGCTACTTCCGCACGGTCACCGCGCCCGGCGAGGTCCTGGCGGACGTGCCCGGCTGGCCCCGGCGGCTGTGGATCGTCGAACCGCTCGGCACCACCGGCACCTGGGGCGGGCGCGACAGCGCGCACCGGCTGTTCGCCCACCAGATCCGCGTCGTGCAGGAAGCCGAATCCTGGCAGGCGCTCGGCCCGCGCGGCCGCCAGGTCCTTGACCTGATCGACCACCAGCTCCCCGACCTCGCCCGCACCTGGGCCGCCACCCACACCGCCGACCCGGACCGCGTCCACCAGGCGTACGAGGACTGGCGGCTGTGCAACAGCCGCGAGCCCGAAGCCGCCAGCGGCATGAACGCCAAGCAGATGGCCCTCTCCGTCGCCAGCAGCTCCCGCCGCTCCGCCGCCCTCTGGACGGTCAGCCGGCTCGCCATCGACGCCGCCCACGCCGCCGCCGACGAGTTCGGCCGCACCGCGGCCCACTACGCCGCGATGCGCGCCGAGGCCCTCGCCTTCGCGGCCCTGCTGGAGGACCGGCTCCGCGACTACGTGCTGACCGCGCTGCGCGGCGTCGCCCTCGACCAGGCCCTGACCGCCGCGGCCTGACCGGCCCGGGCGATCCCGAAACAAGATGCAGGGAGACAGATGAACAGCACCTTGTCCGCCGAGCAGCAGCTGCAGCTGGCCGTTGAGTTCCGCGTGCCGATCCCCCAGGGCCCGGTCGGCGGGTACGGCGAGGTCGTCGTGCGCCGCGACGAGCCCGGCGACGGCTGGGCGGTGACCGACGGTTCCCTGGTCAGCCTGCGGGCCTGGATCGAGGACGAGGGCTGGCGGCCCGTCCGGGACACCGGTCGCGCCGCCGCCTTCCGCCACACCCGCGAGGGCGCCCTCCTGCTCGCCCACCGGGTCGCTGCGATCGATGCCGCCAACTACCAGGCGCTGCTGGCGGTCGCCGCCGACCCCCTCGGCCACGCCGTACGCACCCGGCAGTACACGATCACGTGCCCGCGCTGCCAGACGCCCGGTGCCGACGAGTACGGCGAGCCGGATTCGACCAGCGACGACTACGCGGACTGCGCCCGCTGCCGCTCCTGCGGGCTCGAATGGGCCCTCGACCCCGGAGCCGACGCCTCCTGCACCACCTGCGGCGGCAGCGGCATCCCCGGCGCCGGCCCCACCCGCACGCGCACCCCCGACGGCTGGCAGCCCGCCCCGAACTGCGAGTGCCTCGAGTCCGGGCGCTGACTCTGCCCACCACCGCGCCCCGCCCCGGTGCCAGCCAGGCCCGGCGGGCGGGGCCCGGTGGTGCACGGAGCCGCCCAACCCCGTGAATGCATAGTCTGGACATGCATAGTCTGAGTCTGCATACTTGGTTGGGCGGGAACCTCTCCCGCCAACCGGGAAGGAACTGCCATGGGCATCTACTGGGGCGAGAACACCGGACACCGCAGCTGCCTCACCACCCAGCGCCTCGCCCGCCGGCTGCGGTGGGCCCGCATCGGCGACAGCGCCACCATCCGCACGTTCCTCACCGCCCTGGACGGCGAATTCCGCGGTGAGCTCGTCTTCACCGCGGACCAGGCCCAGCAGATCATGTTCGCGCTGCGCTGGGCCGAGCCCCGGATGCGCTGGTTCACCCTCCCCGGCTGGACCCGCCTGGCCCGGATCCTGGCCAACGACGCCGAGCGCGCCTGGCGCAGCGGCGGCTGGACCATCGAGTGACCTCCGCTCGGCCCGCTCCGGCCGTACGCAGGGCAGACTGCGAGTCTGCATTCTCCGTGAATGCAGACCAGCAGCCGCCCGAGCGCCAGGAGCCCGTCATGCCCCGCCCCGACCAGACCACCCGTACCGAAGGCCGCGCCCGCATCGCCGCGCTCAAGAAGACGCGCGACAAGATCCACGCCGACGCCGAGAAGGCCAAGACCGACGCGGACGCCGAGATGTGGGCCGCCATCGGGGAGCTGATCAGCACCGGCCAGGTCCTCCAGTCCGACGCCGCGGCCGAGACCGGCTTCACCCGCGACCACGTCCTCAAGCAGACCAAGCGCTACGGCGCCGGCGGCTGATCCACCGCCAGCGCGCCTCCGGCACCAGGCCGGCGAGGGTTCACGACCCAGGCGCGCACCATCCGGGACACCGCGTCCCGGAGCAGCTCGGGGAGGGAAACCCGATGAGCAGCAGCACCACCAGCACCGTGTGGACCGCAGCCTGGCCCGAGAACGTCCTCGCCCGCTACATCACCGTCGGCGGCGCCCACGTCGACCTGACGAGCATCCGCTTCCGCACCAGGTTCCTCCCGAAGGGCCGCCCCTACGTCGGCGACACCTACCGCGAGGTGGACGGCTTCACCTGGAAGTGCAACGGCTGCGGCACCGTCGGCACCGTCGGCGTCTACGGCGACCCGTACCTGCCGAACGAGCGGCGGGAGGCCCACCTCGACGCGAACGGCCACGCCACGGAGTGCCGCTCGATGGCCAAGCCGACCAGCTGACCCGCCAGCGCGTCCCCGGCACCGGCCGGCGCGGGCTCACGACCCGGACGCGCACCACCCCCCTCTCGGTACCACCGGCCGCCAGCCCGACGGCCGGTCACCCCGCCACGCCCGCACGCCTGCCGGGACGGCGGGAGCCCAGCCCACACCCACACCACAACCACCCTGGAGGACCCCGTGAACCTGCCCGACTGGACCCCGCGCTTCCTGGCCCGCGCCCTCGGCCACGGCCGCGCGACCGAGGACCGCACCGCGCTGGCCGCCGCCCTGACCGCCGCCCACGACCGGGCCTGGACCACCCAGCCCGCCGAGGCCCGCACGATGCAGCGGGCGCTGACCGGCCCGCTGAACTTCCAGGCCGCCCTCCTCGACCTCCACCGCGACCAGGCGGCCGTCACCGCGTACCTGAACAGCCTGGCCGGCGCCTCCGAGACCAACCTCAACCTGGCCGACCCCGACCAGCGCGCCCTCTACCAGGCGCTGATCGACGCCGCCCGCCAGGCCGAGCAGCTCGAACAGCGCATCCGGCACGCCGCCACCAGCACGCTCGCCGCGCCCGCCACCGCCGACTGCCCGGCGAACTGACACCCCGGCAGCCGCTGCCCGCCGTTCCCGCCCCGCCCCCGGTGCCCCGCCGGCGGGCCGGGCGGGACCGGTGAGCGCCGCGGCCACCCGGACCGACCCACAGGGAGGGAACACCCACGATGGACACCACCACCGCCACCGAGACCGGCGTCATCGACCAGGCCCTCGACCGCGAAATCTCGGCAACCCACGCGGATATCGCCCGCACCGACAGCAAGGCCGGACTCGTGCTCACCATCGACGGCGTGTTGGTCGCCGCGGTCGCCGCCCTCGGCAAGGCGCCCGCCTACGCCGTCGTCCCGGCCGCCATCGGCACCGTCAGCATGATCGCCGCCGCCGTCCTCGCCGTCCTGGTCGTCAAACCCCGACTCGACTCCGCCCGCACCAACGGGTTCTCCCGCTGGGCTGGCGACTGGGCCACCGACCCCGAGCAGATCCTCCTCGCCCTCGCCGAGGACGTCCGGCCCCACCGGCTCCACGCCCTGTCCGTCCTGTGCGAGCGCAAGATGCGCCTGCTCATCTGGGCCTGCCGCCTGAGCGTCGTCGCCGTGGTCACCGTCGCCACCGCCGCGCTCCTCACCCTCGCCTGACCGGCCGGGCCCCCACGCTGCTCACCACGACGCTCCGCCCACCGGCCAGCCAGGCCGGGCGGCCGCAGCGCTGTGGTGCGCGGCGCGGCCGTCCGGCCGGACCCACCGCCGAGAAGGGAACCGATCACCGTGTCGGTCTCGAACTGCGCCTTCTGCGCCATCGTCACCGGGGAGTCGCCCGCCGACGTCGTCCGCGAGTGGAGCGACGCCATCGCGATCCGCCCGCGCAGCGGCGGCGTCGCCGACGGGCACCTGCTGGTGATCCCCCGCCAGCACGTGGCGGACGTCGGCAGCGACCCGGCCGTCTCCGCCGCCACCATGGCGCGCGCCGCCGAACTCGCCGCCGGCCTGCCCAACGCCAACGTCCTCACCTCCAAGGGCACCGCGGCCACCCAGACGGTCTTCCACCTGCACCTGCACGTCGTCCCCCGCACCGACGGGGACGGCCTGCCCCTGCCCTGGACCCCGCAGCACGCCGCCCGGAACGGAGCCACCGCGTGAACCTCCACCTCGTCATGGCCCGCGAGCCCCTGCCCACCCACGGGCCGTCCGTGTTCCTCGCCGGGCCCACTCCACGACTCGGCGGCCCCGTCGACTCCTGGAGGCCGGCCGCCGTCGCCGAGCTGGGCGCCCAATGGGCCGGCCCCGGCCCGCTGACCGTGCTCTCCCCCGAGTCCCGGGGCGGGCGCCGCGCTGCGCACTACGACGACCAGGTCGAGTGGGAGACCGCCGCCCGGGCCGCAGCCGACGCGATCCTCTTCTGGATCCCCCGCGACCTCACGACGATGCCCGGCTTCACCACCAACGTTGAGTTCGGGTTGGACATCGCGACCGGCCGCGTGGTGCTCGGCTGCCCGCCGGACTGCGCCGCCCCCGAGCGCAACCGCTACCTGATCTGGGTCGCACACCGCCACGGCGCCCCCGTGCGCGACACCCTCAGCGACACCGTCGCCGCCGCCCTCGCCCTCACCTCCAGCCGGCCCGGCCCCGCCGACAACCCGGTGCTCGACGTCCGCGCGACCCCGCCGATGACCGACGACCCCACCGGCGCCTGGCTCTGACCACCCACCACACCACCCGGAGGCCCCCGCGATGACGACCACCACCCTCGCCACCGCCCGCTCCCGCGCCCTCGCTCCGGTTCAGCCCGGCGACCTGGTCGCCCTGATCGGGTGCGCGGCCAGCGGCAAGTCCTCGGCCCTGCGCACTGTCCCGCCGCACCAGATCGTCAGCCTGGACACTCTGCGCGCGATCGTTTCCGAGCCTGGCGACCAGGACGCCACCGCGGACGCCGTCCTGCTCCAGCACCACATCCTCCTGACCCGGGCACGCCGGGGCGCCACGACCTACGTGGACAACACCTCGGTCGAGGCGCAGCACCGGCTCCAGCTGGTGGAGCTGGCCCACCAGCACGGCCGCCGAGCCGTCGCGGTCCTGGTCGACGCCCCGCTCGCCGAATGCCTCGCCCGCAATGCGGCGCGCCCGGCGCAGCAGCGGGTGCCGGAGGACGCGGTCCGCTGGCAGCACCGCATGGCCCGCTCCGCCCGCGAGCTGCTCCCCCGCGAAGGCTGGGACGAGATCCGCCACCTGCGCACCGCCTGACCGGACCACCACGCTGCCCACCACCACGCCCCGCCCACCGGCCAGCCAGGCCCGGGCGGCGGGGCGCCGTGGTGAGCGGCGCGGCCGCCCGGCCGAACCCGCTCCCCTCGGAGGTACCTGATGACCGAGCAGACGACCCGCGCCCGCCTGCTGAGCAACGCCCTCGACACCGCCGACAACATCGCCATCGCCGCCGCCGCGGCCGCCGCCGGACTCACCACCTACCGCACCCTCGCCGCCCGCCCGGCCGAGACCCGCTTCACCCTCGCTGCGGCCGCCGCCGGCCTCGCCGCCTGCCTCGCCGACCAGGCCACGACCCAGTTCCGCCGACCGCTGCGCCACCTCCTCGGCCTCCCCGCCTACGGCTACGCCCCCGCCGCCGCTGCGCCCGTCCCGGCGCCGTCGAGGGAGCAGCTCGCCGAGGAGGCCGCCGCCGACGCCGCACACCGCGCGGCCACTCACGCCAACGGCCTGGACCGCAGCGGCGGCAGCCTGACCGAGGCCGCCAACTGGGTCGGGTCGGCCGACGGCACCGCGACGTGCGAGCTGACCGGCGGCGCGCACCTGCTGTGCGTCCCTTCCCCCGCCGACCAGTTCGGCCACATCAGCCGCACCTACCTGCTCGTTCGCGACGGCGAGCAGCAGATCCGGGTGAGCAGCATCGGCGAGCTGGTCGCGCTCCTGGACGGCCCCACGGCCGACGCGGCGCAGCCCGCCGACAACGAGGACCAGGACGACGACCCGTGGTCCACCCTCGGCGAGGAACTCGCCATCGCCGAGCTCTGCCCCGCCGAACCGTTCGACGGCGAGGACCAGGCCGACGAGGACGACGACCGCGACCAGGAGGCGGAGGCCCACGCCGCCGGCCTCCTGTAGTTCGACAGCAGCTCTTGGCGGCGGGCCGGCCTTCACCGAGGACCGGCCGCCGCTCCCTCCCCCGCCCCGCTGTCCAGATCAGGGAGACCACAGCCATGGCCCGCACCGCCACCTGCCGCACCCGCCCGGCCGCCGACCACAAGCCGGTCCTGATCGCCCTCCCGATCGTCTCCTCCGACCCGTTCGCCGGACCCGCCGGCCGCCGCCACTACACCTGCTCCTCCTGCGAGACCTCCTGGGCCGGAGGAGAGGCCGACTGCTGGAACTGCGGCCAGCCGGCCACCGGCGAGCACCCCAACATCACCGCCGCCCTCCAGCTGCTCCTGCGCCGTCCCGCCGCCCGCCATGCCTGACCGCCCGCCAGCCCGGCCCGCACCAGCGGGCCGGGACCGACCCGTCGAAGGAGACGCACCATGACGATCACGCCGATCCCTCGCCGCGGCCTCTACGCCACCGACCCCGACGAGCGGCTGCGCCCCGGCACCCCGGACCAGCCCTGGGAGCTGTGGCTCACCGGCCCCAACGCCCTCCTGCCGATGCCCGACCTCGCCACCGCCCTGATGGCCGCCGCCGAGCACAACGCCCACTCCACCGACCTGGACGACGGCTCCCCGCTCCAGCCCGTCAGCTACGCCGTCGTCCTCGAGCACGGCTACGCCTGGCGGCGCCGCGGCGCGGCGAGCCTCGGCGCCAGGGTGGCCACACCGTCGCTGTGCTGGACCGCCAGGTGCGGCATCTGCGGCGACATCGTCGAGGACGACTACATCCCCCACCACCCCAGCCCCGAGGACGCCGCAGACGACGCGGTCGGCAGCCGGGAGTGGGCCCAGCTCCCCGACGGGACGCTGGTCTGCGACCAGGACGACGAGGCCCACGCCGCCGCCCGCGCCCAGGCGCGCACCCAAGACGACCCCCGCGAGCAGCCGGACCCGAACCAGCTCACCTTCCCCGTGACCCGCTGACCTGACGGAGGACCACGTGCACCGACCCGTCATCGCACCCTCCCCCGACAGCCCCGCCAGCCAGGCCGTGGGCCTGGACCTGGACGGAACCCTCGCCCAGGACCATGGATGGCAGGGCGGCCGGATCGGCCTGCCCCAGCCCGGCGCCATGGACGCGCTGCGCCTCCTCGCGCGCCACCGCGCGGTGTTCGTCTACACCGCCAGGCCGAGGCGCTGGCTGCCCGAGGTCGCCGACTGGATCACCTGGTACTCCGGCATCGCGGCGTTCGTCGACCCGTCACCGGACCGGGCGTACTGGACCACCGTCGGCGGCCCGATTCTGGTCACCAGCACCAAGCTCGGCGCGGCCGCGTACGTGGACGACCGCGCCGTCCACCACGCCGGAGACTGGACCGACACCCTCGCCACCGTCAGCCGAGCGATCGGCCTCGACCGCGCGGGCGTTCTCGCCCCGGCCTGACCCCGAGCACAGTGAAGGGCCCGCCTTCCCCGGCTTCGACGCCGGAGGAGGCGGGCCCTTTTGCGTTTGTGGACCCCGACGCTAAGGCCTGATCGCGGGGCAGCGGGCCAGTGCAAAAATTTTGCACCCCACCGGGCGACGTGGGGGACGCGGTCGTCGGTCCTGGCGGGAGGCCCCGTTAGGGTCACGGGCTATGGCACTCACACCGGCCGCGGCGATGACAGTAACCGCGATGATCAACCAGAAGGGCGGCGTCGGCAAGACGACCGACACCCTGAACCTCGGCGGCGCGCTCGCCGAGTACGGGCGCCGCGTCCTGCTGATCGACTTCGACCCGCAGGGCAACCTCTCCACCGCGCTCAAGGTCGAGCACCTGGACGAGGACGCGCCGAACAGCCTCCCCAAGCTGATGATCGGTGGCGGCGACATCCGCGACGCCATCATCCATCCCCTGCCGGGCATCGACCTCATTCCGGCCTCTCTCGACATGTTCTTCCTGCCGGGCCGGCTGCGTGAGCAGAAGATGGGCGAGCTGCGCCTCCAGCGGCTCCTGGCCCAGATCGAGGGCGAGTACGACCACGTCCTCCTCGACTGCCGACCGGCGATCGACGACGACACCGACGCCGCCCTGGCCGCCGCCACCGACGCTGTCATCCCGATGGACGTCGACACGTTCAGCATCAGGGCCGTCCACTTGCTCCTCGCGCAGGCCGCCAAGACGATGAACGCCCTCGGCCGCAAGCCGATGGACTACCGAGGCATCGTCATCAACCGCATCGACCGCCCGTTCTCCGACTTCAACCAGTCCGTCTACGACGCCCTGTTCACCCTGCCCGTTCCGGTGAAGGGCGAGGTCCCGGTCCGCTCGAAGATCGCCGAAGCGCGTGAGATCGGCGGACAGCCCGTGTGCATGTACGCCCCGAAGGATGAGGCCGCGAAGATCTTCCGCAACATGATCGTCTCCCTCGGATTCGTGGAGGCCGCGGCGTGAGCGGCAAGACCCGAGAGCGCAAGAAGTTCGTCATCAACACCAGCGCGAGCACGAGCGTCGAGAAGCTGGCCACCGCCATGTCCTCCGACCAGGACGCGCTCAAGCAGGAGATGGAAGCCAACCGGGTGGACGGGATTCCCGCACCCGTCGACTTCAGCAAGCTCACCGGCACCGACGCCGAGAAGCTCAAGCAGCTGGAGGAGATGGTCCACAGCGCCGACCGGCGCCTGGACGGCGAAGTCCAGTCGGCCCAGACCCGCTACGTCATCGTGGTCGGCAGCATCCTGCGGCACATCGACGAGAACGACCTCACCGCGAAGGCGTCGACCGGCCTCAGCTTCGGCCAGTACGTCTGGGACCGGTTCCGCATCCGCTACCGTCGCGCCCGGCAGCTCATCGAGGCCGCGCCGATCGTCTCCGAAGTCGTGGCCGCCCAGGTACTCCCTTCCCCCAACGAGTCGCAGGCCCTGGCCATCGCAGGCTTCCTGCACACCCGCGGCCGCGAAGCCGCCGTCCAGGTCGTCGGCTCGATCGAGACGGCCGGCCAGAAGGTCACCGCCGAGCGGCTCACGGAAGCGATCACCGCCTACGAGCTTTCCCTCATCCCGGCCCAGCCTCAGCTGGAGAGGGCAGCCACATCCACCCAGGGCGAGCAGCCGTCGACGTCGAACGACGAGCAGCAGCCCGAGGACGAGGAGAAGGCCGACGACGAGATCCTCGACGGGGAGCTCGTCATCGAGCCGCTGACCGCCCAGGAACTCCGCCAGGCGGTCTCCCGACGCTCGCTCGACCTCGCCAACGCTCTCGGCCGAGGCCGCTTCACCCCGGGGGAGATCCAGCGCGTCCTCGCCGAAGCGTTCATCGACACCAGCGACCCCGCCGTCTACAAGGCCGTGCTCCGCCGACTGCGGAACACAGACTGACCAGCAAGGCAGACAGCAAGAAGGGCGCCCGGTCAAATGTGGTGGCCGGGCGCCCTTCTTGCTTGGACGGCACCATACCTGAGCCCTCCGACAGCCGGGCCCGGTGGCCGACCCAGTCATACGGTGCGTGCCGCCTGGCTGCGCCCGCGCGCCCTTGACGGGTCGTCAGTCCTGCGGAACGGTGACGTGCAAGTGACCGCAACTGGCTTGGTTCTGGAGGGCGTCATGGGGCTAGATTTCATCGGCATCGACCCGGAGACGGGTAAAGAGGGGTCACCGACGGTGTGGCTCGACCGCGCCAACCGCAGGATCGTCTTCCAGGGCGTGAAGGCCGAGGAGGACCTGGAGGCCGAGGTCGGTGGGCGGAGCTGGGCGCCGGACCACGAGGCCGGCATCCCGGGCCACGAGGCCGTGGTGTGGATTCCCACCCGGATGATCCCGATCTTGCGAAAGGCATGCGATGACGCAGAGCGCGATGGGCTTCTCTGACCTGCTGGCCGCCGCCCGGTACTCGGCGGTCCACCTGGAGCTGCGCGACAGCTACAACGTTCCCGACGAGGCCGAGGCCGTTGAGCGGTTCCGGCTGACCGGCGAGTCCGATCTCGACCCGGAGTCGGAGTACTGGCGGGACTGGACGGCCATGGTGCGCGAGGCGACCGCGCGGGGCGTGGTCATCCGCCGGGCCCGGATCGTGTCCGAGCCGGTCACCCTCTACACGCGCTACCTGCACGCGATGACCTTGGTCAACATCACGGCCGGTGAGCAGGTCCGATGGCTGGCGCGCCGCAACGCCTGCGACCTGGCGCTGCCCGGCAGCGACTTCTGGCTGTTCGACGACCGGGGCGCGCGGTTCAACCACTTCACCGGTGACGGCGACTGGGCCGACCCGCGCACCTCCTACACCGAGGACCCCGCCGTGGCGAAGCTCTGCGCCACCGCGTTCGAGTCGGTCTGGGAGCGGGCCGTCCCGCACGAGCAGTACACCGTCTGAGCCCGCCCGCACCGAGCCGACAGCCCATGCCCACCTCACCCTCCTCCAGCGCCCAGGCCGCCCGCGCCGCGCTCGCCACCCGGCTGCGCGAGCTGATGCTGGACGCCGGGATCGACGGCAAGGAGCTGTCCGCCCGGTGCGGCTGGCACCCCTCCAAGACCTCCCGGATCCTCAGCGGGAAGTCGGCGCCGTCCGAGAGCGACCTGCGCGCCTGGTGCACCGCGTGCGGCGCGGACGACCAGGCCGCCGACCTGATCGCCTCGCTGCGCGCGGTGGAGCTGATGTATCTGGAGTGGCGCCGCGTGCACCGCGCCGGCATGCGACAGGTGCAGCAGGAGTCGCTGACCCTGCACCAACGGACCGCGGTGTGCCGGGCCTACGTCTCCAACGTCGTCCCCGGCTTCCTCCAGACCGCCGCCTACGCCACCGCCCTGATGCGCTCGATCACCGAGTTCCAGGGCACCCCGGACGACGTCGCCGACGCGGTAGCCGCCCGCATCGAGCGCGGCCGGCTGCTCCACGACGGCCGACACCGGTTCGTCATCCTGATCGAGGAGACGGTGCTGCGCTACCGGATCGGCGACGCGGAGACGATGGCCGGCCAGCTCGGCCACCTCCTGGCCGTGATGCCGCTGCCCACGGTCTCGCTGGGGATCATCCCCTTCACCGCGCAGCGCACCGTGTGGCCGCTGGAGGCGTTCTACCTCTTCGACAACGAGGAGGGCTGCGTGGAGACGCTGACCGCCGAGGTCACCGTGACCCAGCCCCGGGAACTCGCCGACTACCACCGCGCCTTCGCCGAGCTGGCGAAGATGGCCGTCCACGGCGCAGCGGCCCGAGCCCTCATCACCACCGCGATCGACACCCTCGGGTGAATCCCCGCAATCACCCGCAATCGCGTTGAACGCGCCAGCGGTCACTCCCTACCGTCGAACCGTCGCCCGCCGTGACGGACCGGACACCGGCCCCGGCGGGCGTGCCGGGGCCGCTGCGCCCGCCCGCCCCCCGTCGGGTGGGCGCAGCCGTCACCGCCCGTCGAGAGAGCGGAGAACCGCCGTGGCCGCGCACCGCATACCCCGCCCACCGGCCACGGCTGTGGTCGCGCCCGGGCGGTGCCGGCGGATGCGAGGTGCCCGGTGACCACGACCGTCGAGACCCCGATGCTGCCCCCGGCCGCCAGCTCCGCCAGGGTGCTGCTGCCGTATCAGCCGCAGTCCGCATCGGCGGCCCGGCGCCTGGTGCGCACGACACTGCGCGCGTGGGGGCTGGACGACCTGGTCGAGGCCGGCGAACTGATCGTCAGCGAGCTGGCGGGCAACGCGGCGAAGACCGGCTGCCAGCGGAAGATGACGGTCACCGTCGAGCGGATCACCGACCGGTGCGTGCGGATCAGCGTCCGCGACGGCTCCCGTGCCATGCCCTGCCTGATCGACGCCGGCCTCGCCGCCGTGTCGGGCCGCGGCATGGCCCTGGTCCACCACCTCACCGGCGGGCACTGGGGCGTGACCCTGGAGCCGCTCGGCAAGACCATCCACGCGGATCTACGCACCCGCTCTCCCGCCCCGGCATAGCCCCACCCGTGCCCCGGTGCGCCGGGGCCGGCCCTCTACTCCTCCCGGGCTTCGGGAGGGCACCATCACGTCAGCGACGACAAGGAGCTCGGCATGGACATCGAGGCAGCCGACGGCGGCGGCTCGGGCGGCGACGGAGGTGGCGGGGGCGACGGCCACCCGGGCACCCCGTGGACGCCGCCGCAGGACCCGCCGTCCCCGGACGGCAGCACCCCGCCCGGAGACGGGGGACACCGGAGGTGACGCTCGCACCTGAGCAGGAGGGCCGCCCCGCACCGGGGCGGTCCTTCCCCGTCGCCGACGCCTGGGCGCCGGCCTTCGACGCGGTCCCGCGTTCGCTGTTCCTGCCGGACTTGGTCTGGGCGCACGACATGGCCACCGGGAAGAGCCGGCCTGTCGACCGCACCACCGACGAGCTGGGCTGGCTGACGGCGGCCGCCGCGGACATCCCGATCGTCACCCAGTGGGACGACGGCGAACACCAGGGCATCGAGCCCGGCACCGTGCCGACCAGTTCGGCATCACAGCCGTCGCTGGTCGCCTCCATGCTGGACGACCTCCAGGCTGAGCCGGGGATGCGCGTGTTGGAGCAGGGCACCGGCACCGGCTGGAACGCCGCCCTGCTGAGCCACCGGCTCGGCGACGCGAACGTGACCACGATCGAGGTCGACGCCGCCGTGTCCGCCCAGGCCCGCGCCGCACTCCAGCGCGCCGGCTACCGCCCGACCGTCGTCTGCGGGGACGGCGCGCTCGGCCACCCGCCCGGCGCCCCGTACGACCGGATCACCGCGACCTACGGGCTCCGCCAGATCCCGCAGGCGTGGATCGAGCAGACGAAGCCGGGCGGGCTGATCCTGGCGCCGTTCGGCACCCACTACTCCAACGCCGACGCCCTGGTCCGCCTCACCGTCCACGCCGACGGCACAGCCATCGGGCCGTTCCTCCAGCCGGCCGAGTTCATGAAGATGCGCTCTCAGCGCCTGACGTGGCCGCAGAACCCGGCCGACGGCGGCACCCTCGCCGAAACCGCGACCACCGTGGCGCTCCCCGCGCACGGCAAGTTCGACCCGTTCCCGCTCGCCGCCGGCCTGCGCCTGCGCGACGTCGTCCACGCGATCCAGCCGCACGAGGACGGCGCCCGCACGCTGTGGCTCTACTCCCTCACCACCCCGGCCTGGTCGGCGACGACCTTCCGCGACGGCGAGAACGAGCACCAGGTCCGCCAGTACGGCGGCCGCCGCCTCTGGGACGACTTCGAGCAGACCCTCACCTGGTGGCACCAGACGGGCGAACCCGGCGTCGACCGGCTCGGACTCACCGTCACCCCGGACGGCTGGCACGCCTGGCTGGACGACCCCGCCCAGCCGATCTGACCGGCATCCAGCCCAGCCCAGCCGGGCGCCGCGAGACCGCCTCGCGGCGCCCGCCCGCAGCGCCACCCCGGGCGCGAGTGCGTCGGCCCGGGCGAGCACACTGGCCCGGTGAACGATGCGGTGGTCAACGGTCTGATCGCGGGCGGCCTCGGCCTGTTCGGTGCCCTGCTCGGTGTCTTCCTGGGGGCGAGGCTGACTCGTCGTCAGCAGCGCGAGACGGATGCCCGCGACGAGGTGCGCCGTCTGCGCGAAGGCATGCAGCAGCTGGTCGTCGCGGCTTCTGAGCTGGCCATTGCCCGCAAGACCCACCACGCGCAGTGGCTCAGCCCGCAGACGCGGCTGCGTACGGTCGGCATGGCCGGCATCGAGTTCTGGTCGGCGTTCCGCTCGGCCGGCGGCGGATGGAGAGGCGTCGCCCGGGGCTACGCACCCGCCGCGCGAGTCGTAGACGAGTGGAACCGGGGCAGTCTGCGCGAGGCTGCCGCGCTGGCCCCGTTCATGGCCAGGGTGGCAGCCGCCGGCCTGCCGCTGGGCATGTCGGGCGACCCCGCCGTGGCGCAGGCGGCGAAGGCCGTGATGGATGCCGCGTTCGAGGACCGGGGCGAGGCCGCGCTGAACGATGCCGTCGCGGCCCTGCGCGCTGCTCTGTACCCGCCACACGAGCCGCCGGTGCGCTGGTACCGCAAGCTGACCCGGCGGGTACAGGAACCCGTCCCGGCCCCGGCGCTCACGACATCCGGCCCCACAACCCCGCCGCCCGTCACTCGTTGATCCTGCGAGCGCCCCAACCAGGGCGCGCGGCTGCGCCTGCTCCACACCGTCCGGCACGTACACCCCCACGGCCTGGGCGCCGCAAGGTGAAGCCCTCGGGCGGCCGGGCCCGTACACAGCCCGGCCGCCCGGCACTGCTCAGCCGTCCTCGCGTCGTGCGGTGCTCTTCCCCGATGGGGCTTGCGTGACTCGAGGCAGCGCCCTGCCCGCAGCGGTGGACTTGCGTGCCGCCGTCTTCTTCGCCGGCCGGGCGGTGCCGCTGGTGCTTTTCACGCCGCCGCCGGTCTTCGGGTGCTGTTCCTGAGCCTCGGCGAGCGCGGACTCCAGGATGGCCATCAGGTCGGTGACGGTGCCGCCGGGCGGCAGGACCCGCGACTGGGGGGCGTGGGGTGGCTCGATGCCGGCGAGCCGGGCCTGGACGACTTCCTCCAGGGCGTGGTTGTACTCGTCCGTCTCGTCCTCGATGTGGAAGTCGGCGGTGATGGCGTCCATCAGGGTGCGAGCGAGTCTCACCTCTTGAGGGCGCAGTTCGACGCCCTCCGGCGCGATGCCGGCCGGGGAGCGGATCTCGTCGGGCCACAGGAGGGTGTGGAGCAGCAGGGTGTCGTCGCGGACCCGGATGACGGCCAGCGATTCGCGGGTGCGCAGCGCCACTCTGGCGACGGCGACCTGGTCGGCCTCCACCATCGCTTGGCGCAGCAGCGCGTACGGGCGGGCGGCGGCCGCCGTGCTCGGGCCGAGGAAGTACGCCTTGTCGTAGTTGACCGGGTCGACCCGGTCGGCCTCCAGGAAGCCCAGGACCCGGATCTCCTTGGCAGTGACGAGGGGGAGGTCGGCCAGGTCGTCGCGGGTCAGCACGACGGTGCGCCCGTCGGGTGCGTCGTAGCCGCGGGCAACGTCTTCGAACGGCACCTCGGAGCCGTCTTTCTCGCAGTACCGCCGCTGCTTGATCCGTCCGCCATCTGCGGCGTGGACCAGGTGCAGCTTGACCGTGTGCCGCTCGGTGGCGGCGTACACGCTCACCGGGATCGACACCAAGGACATGGTGATCTGCAGCTTCGCGATCGCACTGGGCATCGCGACCTCCAAGTCGGTCCTGCTGCGCCCTGCCCTGCTTGAGCGGGGCGTCTATCCATCCTGCCTCCGAGGACCGGACCAGCTTGATTCGAACCAGGCACCGACAATCAGGGCTGGCCAGAGGCCATGAGTGCCATGTGTGGTCATTGATGAGATGTTTGTGCGAGTAAAAATGTTGCCAACGGAGCGGTGTTCTGTGCTACCTTTTGAGATAGGAGGTATGTGATGTCTGAGATTTTCGCGGCGGTGGACGCACTGCTGGCCAAGGCCCGGGACGGCGGGGACCTGCCGGAACCAGTCGAGCGGGAGCGGCTGCGCAAGGCCGCCGGCCTGACCCAGTTGGAGGTGGCCGAGGCCCTGAGCACCCGGCGGGAGACGTTCGCCAAGTGGGAGAGCGGCACCGCCCAGCCGCGGGCCCCCAAGCGTGGCGCCTACGCCTTCCTGCTCGCGGGCCTGGCCGACATCCACGGCACCCAAGGCCCCGACGGCTGGCTCACCCTCGCCCGCCAGGCCCGCCCCCTCGACACCAGCAGCGATGCCACGGAAGGGAAGTGACACCCTGATGGACCGCAAGACGTACACCGCGAAGGTCGCCGAGCTGCGCCCGCTGCGCGAGGAGATCGGCAAGGCCGAGAAGATGGTCGCGGCTGCGCAGGCCGCGCTCGACAAGCTCAACTTGCAGCGCGCCCGCCGGATCACCGAGCTCGCGGGGTACGAGGGCGCCCAGGCGCCGGCCATCGCGAAGGCCTCCGGGCTGTCGGTCGGCGACGTCGTGCGGATCGCGCCGCTGCTGGACCCGACCCCGGCCGCCGTCCGTGCCGCCAAGGCCGACGACCAGGCCGCCGCCGTTGCTGCGCCCGCCCCGGCGCCCGTGGTCGAGCCGGTCGCCGAGCCCGTCGCCGCGGTGGCCCCGGCGCTGACCCGCCCCGCCCCCGTCGTCGAGCAGCCGGCCCCGGCCCCGGCCCCGGCCCCGGCCCTGGCCCCGGTCGAGGTCGAGGACCAGGCCGTCGCCGAGCAGCCCGCCCCGGTCGCTGCCGCGCCGGCCGCCTCGGTCGCTCCGGTCGCTCCGGTGTCGCGTCCTGCGGTCGAGTCCGGTCCGCGCGAGCTGCCCACTCTCCCCGAGGGCCCGGCGGGCGCGCGGTTCGAGGCCGTCACCAACGGTCTGGTCTCCAAGCGCCCCAACTTCACGCAGCAGGCCCGCGCCACGGTGTTCCTGGACGCGGCGGCCGGGATGCTGGCCGTGCGCGACCAGGTCGTGCGGCTCGACCTCGGTGCCCGCACCCCGGGCGAGATCCTGGACGCAGTCCTCGCGACCGCCCCGGGTACGGAGCGCATCTACATCACCGCCGGCGCCCCGTGGCACGACGGCGCCGAGCGGTACTCCACGCTCAAGGACGCCGTGGTGGCCTGGCTCAACACCCCGAGCGAGCGGTGGACCACCGCGATCGGGTCGGGCCGGGACAAGCTGGCCGGGCACTTCGTGCACCAGCGCCAGCCCGTCGGCCGCTACGCCCCCGCCGCCGCCCCGGACGGCCCGGTCACGGAGATCCGCTCGATGGGGGAGTGGTTCGACCCGGACGGCGCCGACGTCGTGACCTGCCGTCAGGCGTTCACGCTGCTGTGGCAGGCGCTGCGCCGCCACTGGGACGACGCGGTCCTGATGGGCTCCCCGTCGCAGACCGGCCGGGACCTGTGGTCGCGCACCATCCCCACCACGGGCAAGTGGGCCGGGGGCTACCCGGTCCTCAGTGAGGAGCTGCGAGGCCTGCTGCACGCGACCGGCGGCCAGGGCCGCACCGAGCTGATCCTGCCCCCGCGCGTCCCGGAGCAGCTGCCCGCGCTGGTGGAGTACGACCGCACCTTCGCGTACGCCAAGCACCTGTGGAAGTCGCCGGTGGGTGTTCCGCGCCGGATCACCGCCGCCGGGTTCGCGGCGATGACCGGGCAGGAGCAGGTCAAGGCGCTGATGTCCTGCTCGCACTGGAACATCCGGGTGACCGTCCCGCAGGGCTGGAACCACGTCGGGCTGCTGCCCGCGCCGGTGACCGGGGACCGGGCCTGGATCTACCCGTCCGAGCCCGGCGCCACGTTCACGACGTGGGCGGGCGGGGCTGAGGTCCACCTGGCGCTGTCGAACCACCTGATGCCGTGGAAGGTCGAGATCCTTGGTGGGCTGCTGTTCGAGGATGGCAAGCCGCTGGACGAGTGGGGCAAGCGGTTGAAGTCGGCCTGGGCGGACCTGACCAACCTGTCGAAGCTGCACGGCGACGAGCGGCAGCGGCAGGCGGCCTACCTCGCCTCCCGCGCCGTCCGGTCGGTGCTGCTGTTCGGCCTGGGCGGCTTCGCGCAGCGCCCGCGCCTGGTCTCCGGCACCACCGCGCTGGGCGAGGCGCTCCCGGCCGGGGTGGAGATCCTCGGCCAGGACGACACCGTCACCACCTGGCAGCGGCAGGCCGGCTTCTCCCGCGACCCCAACGCCCACCCCGAGTGGGCGGCTTACGTGTGGTCCGGGGCCCGCGCCGCGCTGCTGGACATGAAGTACCGCCAGGGCAAGGAGGTCGTCGGCTACGCGGGCGCTCTCCACGCCCGGCCCGGCTCGGTCGTGTACTTCGGCACGGACGGCATCGCCCTGACGGAGCGCCAGCCCTGGCCCTACCGGGGTGAGGTGGGCGACTACCTCCTCAAGGGCCACCTGACCGGCCCGGTGGAGCACCCGACCAGTCAGGAGCAGTACCTCAAGCTGCGCGGCCTGGGCCGCGCCGAACTCGCCGCCGCCGCCACGAAGGGAGCTGACCAGTGAGCCCGGCCGACCCGAACAACCCGAACGAAGCCGCCAGGCTGACCCAGGAGCTGATCGACCAGGGCTACACCAAGCGCCAGGTCGCCAAGATGCTCGGCCGCGACGCCAGCCTGGTCAGCCAGTTCTTCACCAAGGGCAAGGGCGCGTCCATGGTCGGCGCGCTGCGCCAGATGGTCCGGGCGGTGCGCGGCGGCGAGCGCGACGAGGAGGCGCTGTCCGCCGTCGCCGGGGCGAACACCAAGCGGCGCACCACCAAGGGCGGCCAGAAGGCCCGGGTGCGCGGCAAGGACACCGTCGGCGAGGCGGGCGGGTCGATGGCCGGCCGCGCCGGGAAGCAGGCCATCAAGTCCGGCGCCGCCCACCTGGCCCCGGTCGTCCACGAGACCGGCCAGGCCGGCGGGAAGCTCGCGTTCACGGTCCGGATGAAGGCCAACCAGTACACGTACTCGGCCGGGTCGGAGAAGGACTCGCCGGGTCTGCGCCGCGGGTTCATCCCGCGCGCGGACGGCACGGAGGAGCGCACCTACGGCTCCAGCTCCACCGGCGGGTTCGACGCCGCCGAGTGGTCCCAGCGGGTCGCCGACCACCACGGGGACGTCACCGAGGCGATGCGGGAGTGGCTGGTGGAGACCGGCCGTGCTGTGCCGGAGGCGGACATTGCGTATCTGGAGGTGAGGGGCTGGATCCCCGAGGACCAGCAGTAGGTCCGGTCGGCCTCTCCCCAACCATGACCTGGCCCCGGGGAGAGGCCGCCCGCGCCGACCCTCCCACAACACCGCCCGCACCGGCCCCGCCGTCTCACCATCCGAAGGAGTACCGCAGCCGTGGAGACCACGACCACCACCACCGCCACCCAGGCCCACGTGCCGGCCGGGCTGCGCCCGACCCCGGAGCTTCCCCTGCCCGCCCAGCCGCTGGGCACGATGGTGCCCGTGACGCTGCACTGGTTCCAGAAGGACGCGGTCGCGGCCGCCGTGCGGGAGGTGAAGGACGGCGGGCGGGCGACGCTGGTCCTGGCCACCGGCTCCGGCAAGACGCTGATCGCCGCGAACTGCGCCCGCCGTCTGGCCGCGCGCGGCCGGACGCTGGTCCTGGTGCCGACGATCGAGCTGCTGGAGCAGACCGCCGAGTCGTGGTCGCTGCTGGGCGGGCGCCGGGGCCTGGCGGTGGCGCTGTGCTCGCGTCAGGAGGCGCTGGAGAGCGCGGAGGCCGGCGGGCGCATCGAGGCGGCCGTCACCACCCAGGCCGCCCGGGTCACCGACCTCGTCAACGGCGCCCCCGACGGTCAGCCGGTCACCGTGTACGCCACCTACGCCTCGCTGGAGCGCATCGTCGAGGCCCACCACGGCTGGGGGCTGGCCCAGTGGGACCTCGTGATCATCGACGAGGCACACCGTACGGCAGGCGCCGAAGGGAAGGCGTGGGCGGCGGTCCACAACGACGCGAAGGTCCCGGCGAAGCGGCGGCTGTACTTCACCGCGACCCCGCGGATCGCGGACGACCGCACGGCGAAGGCCGGCCTTTCCGACCTCATCGCCGACGGCCAGGAGCTGCCCGTCCTGTGCTCCATGGACTCGGAGGAGATCTACGGCAAGGTCGTTTTTCGGTGGTCGCTCGGACAGGGGATCGAGCACGGCTACCTTGCCGACTATCGCGTCCTGGTGCCGGTCGTCACCGACGAGGACCTGCGCGAGCTCCTCAACCTGCCTGCTGTCGCCGACCTCCGGTCCCAGCGCTCCAACGAGGAACTGCTGCGCCTGGCCCTGCAGATCGCGGTACTGCGCGCGGTCGCCGACCTCGGCCTGCGCCGGGTCATCACTTTCCACTCCCGGGTGTCCTCGGCGCGGGAGTTCGCCGCCACGCTGCTGGAGACCGCCGGACTGCTGAAAGACGCTGACCGCCCCGAGCGGATCTGGGCGAAGGCGGTCGCCGGCACCGACAAGCTCAAGCACCGCAAGGCGGCGTTCGCCGACTTCAAGGCCCACACCGGTGACGACGGCGAGGAGTGCGGCATCCTCTGCAACGCTCGGCTCCTGTCGGAAGGCATCGACGTCAGGAGCGTGGATGCCATCGTCTTCAGCGACCCGAAGTCCTCGGTCATCGACATCGTCCAGGCGGTGGGCAGGGCGCTGCGCCAGTCCTACCGCCAGGGCAAGGTGAGCTGGGTCATCATCCCGGTCTACCTCCCGACGCCGCTGGTCGGCGACGACACCGCGGCCGCGGACCCGGCTGAGGTCCACGACGCGGGCGAGGCCGTGAAGGCGGAGGCCGACACCGAGATCGAGGCCAGCTCCTTCCGCACGATCTGGCGCGTCCTGCGCGCCCTGGCAGCGCACGACGCCCGGGTGGTCGGCCGGATCACCGAACTGCGTGGCAGCCGCTCCCAGCCCGCCGCGCACACCACCACGACCACGAAGGCACCCGAGGACGGGGCGGCGGCCGAGACTGGCCCCGCCGAGGAGGGTGAGCAGCCGGCTGCGCCGGAGTCGCCGGTCGACTGGCTGAAGATCAATGCCCGCCACCACGCGGGCGCGATCCTCCAGGCGGTGAAGCTGCGCGCCTTCAACCCGCGCGCCACGGAGTGGCAGCGGATGCACGGCCTGGCAACGAGGTTCCACCTCGAGCACGGCCACCTCGACCCGACCGACAAGGCCAAGCACGCGGAGCTGATCTCCTGGCTCGCCCGCCAGCGCCACCTGAACGGCCAGCACCTGCTCGATGCCGCCCGCGTCTCGGAGCTGGACGCGCTCGGCATGATCTGGTCGAAGAACGCCAACGCCTGGGAGCGCGGGGCCGCCTACGCGACCGCGTTCCACCACCAGCACGGGCACCTGGCGATCCCGGCGACCGCGAAGCTGGACGACTACGCGGTCGGTGCGTGGATGCGCCGCCAGCGCAAGGCCGACAACCTCACCAAGGGCCAGGTCGCCAAGCTCGACGCCCTGGACGAACTGTGGCGCCTGGAGCCGGACTGGAACAGGTCGTACCGGCGCCTGCTCGCCTACCTCGCGGCCGGCGGCACCCTCACCGGACCCGCGAACCGCACCGGCCTGGGCGACGACACGGCGTTCCGGCCCGGGACGTGGCTGCGCAAGCAGGACAAGGCCCGCACCGACGGCAAGCTGACCGAGCAGCAGAGCGCGCTCCTGGACGCCCTGCACACCCACGCCCCGGGTGCCTGACCACCCGCCAGCACACCGAAGGGAACGAGCCCGTGACCGTGACGACGTCCACCACCCGCCCGCCGGCCGCCCAGGTCACCTGGAGCGCGGAGTGGCACTGCGCCTCCTGCCGGGACGGCTGCGACGCCTACTTCGACGACGGCACCTTCGTGAACGCCGACCACGACTGCGACCAGGGCGAGGGCGAGGTGTCGTGGCAGGGCCGGGCCGAGTGCTCCGCCTGCGGCTGGAGCCTGGACACCGACTTCGCCGACGGCGAGTACGTCGAGGCCGACCACGACTGCGCCACCGACCAGTAGCACCACCGCCCAGGGGCGGCCCGTGCACCGGGCCGCCCCTGCGGCCGTCACCACCTGGTGGCGGCCGCCGTTGAACCGCACAGCCGAGAAAAAGGGGAGGCACCATCACCATGCCGGACTCTACGAAGCCGGTCCCGTCCTACACCGGATGGGGGGAGGTCCCCGGCCACCTGCGCACCCGCACCGCCCTGGCCGACCTCGACCTGCCCCGTCAGCCTGCCGGCCCCGTCCGCGCCGTCATCGACACCCGCAACCCGGCCGGGAAGAAGGCGACGTACGACCTGTACGACGTGCGCGAGTCGATCCCCAGCCCGGCCACCGCCGCGCAGCTCCTCGCGGCCGCCGCCCGCCGCACCCTCAGCCGCACCTGCGCGGACTGCGGCGCCCACCCCGAGACCCCGTGCACCCCGGCCGCCGACGGCCGGGCCCTGTGCGCCACCTGCGCCCACATCACCCGCCTGCGCACCCGCCAGCACGAGGCCGCGACCGCCTCCCAGGACGTCGCCGAGAGCGCCGCCCGCATCCTGGCCGACGATCAGCTGGCCGTCCTCGGCGTCGAGTACATCCCCGGCGAGCCCACCGCCGCCGGAACGCCCCGACCGCCGGCCGCCGCCCGCCTCACCGTCCTCGACCGCACCGGCCAGGCCCTCTACGACCGCACCGTGCGCCTGACCGGCCCCCGCACCCCCGGCGCCCCCGACCACGCCATCAACCCTGCGCCCACCCTGGACTACCTCACCAACCTCCTCGCGGAGCGCACCGTCCTCGTCTGGACCCCGGGGGACCTGGAGCCCCTGTACGACGCCCTGCGCCGCCTCAAGCTCAACACCGACCTGCTGCCCGCCAGCCGCGTGAACAGCCTGCGACCGGCCGCCATCCAGTGGCGCGCCGACCTCGACCCCACCACCGGCCACCACCGCGCCCCCACCCCGCCCGGCACCGCCGACCGCCTCCTCCTCCTGCTCCGGAAGATGTCCGCCGACGCCCTGCGCCTCGACCCGTCGGACGAGCGCGACGACCCCAACCGGGAGCGGTGGAACTACCAGTTGACGGCCAGGCGGGTGGACCCGGCGCATCCCGGAGTCTCGGTGATCGTCACGCACGCCGTCGCGGCCTCGGTGGAAGAGGCGGTGCGCCTGACCAGGAAGAGGCATGACGGCCGCCTCTACGGCACCGACCTGTACCGGATCGTGCGCGTGGAGGAGGAGCGCCCGTGACCACCGACACCACCCGCCCCGACCCCGCACGGCTGGAGCTGGCCGCCTCCCGCAGCCGGCCCCAGCCCGTGGACCGGGACCTGGGCCGCCCGATGCACGACTCCCCGCTGGTGCGCGGCGCGATGTGGCTGCGCTGGACCGGCCACGACGGCATCCGCACCCTCCACCAGGGCGCCGACCTGGCCCGCGGCTGGACCGAGAAGGACGTCGACGGCCTGGACGGCTGGGTGGCCCTGGTGGAGGGCCGGGTCGTCCTCGGCACCCGCCCGGGCGGCGGCCTGCCGGAGCCCGTCGTCCACGCCGAGGCGTGGGAGGCCGGCGCGACCCTGCACGCCGCCCTCGCCCAGCACCCCGCCAAGGCCGACCAGTACGACGACCCGTTCGCCGAGGAGGTCGAGGACGAGCACGACGACCAGGAGCACGGTCTGCTCGGCGCCGTCCCCAGCCGGGTCCGCCGCCGAGCGGCCGGGATGACCCTGGAGAACATCGAGCAGGCCCTGCACAGGGCCCGGGACGACGAGCGCACCGCCGACCGGCACGCCGACGCCGGAGCCGAGGCCGGCTACGCCACCGCGGCCGACGCCCTGGCCGAGTGGCAGCGCGTGCGCGACCACACCGCCCAGACCCAGGCCGAGCGCTACGACCCCGACCACGACACCGCCCTCCAGCACGCGCTGCGCGCCGAACGCCACCGCCACGACGTCGCCGCCTGCGCCCGCGAGGCCGCCCACCAGGCCCGCCAGACCACCGAAGCCGCCCACCGCCGCCTGGCCGGCACCGCCGCCCAACCCCTCTACACCGCCCTCGACCGCGCCGGCCTCTACACGCTGACCGACGACGACCACCAGGCCGTCCGCGACCTCACCCGCCACCTCGACCCCGCCACGCTGCGCCAGGTCATGAGCTGGCTGGAGCGCACCCGCACCGCGGCCCTCGCGCTGCGCGGCACCGACCAGGCCCAGCCCGCCCGCCCCAAGGCCCGCCGCAGCCAGTTCTGACAGATCCTCGGGCCCACAGCCCGCTGCCCCTTTCACCACGCGCGGCCCAGCCGGTCACCCTCCGGCTGGGCCGCGCTGCTTCGTCGGCGCCCCGCTGTCCACAGCTGGCCCGGGCCAGGGTGGCGCCATGACGACGAAGAAGAAGACCGCAGCGCTCTGCCAGGCCCACGCCGCCGACAGCCGGGGCAACTGCCCGGTGGCAGAGCTGCACACCGTCCAGGAACGGCTTCTGGCGCTGCTGGAGCGGTACGCCGACGGCCCGCTCAGCATGGACTACCGGTTCAGCCCGGACGAGACCACCCAGCGGGCGATCCGCCTGCTCGCGGCCCTCCTGGACGTGCCCCCCGGGGCCGTACGCCGCCACGCCCGCGGCTCCCGCTGGCCCGCCGGCCGCAGGGTGCGCCTGGCGGTGAACCACCGGACGGAGGAGGAGTTCTGTCCCGTGCGCCTGGCCGAGCGGGCAGCGAAGCAGGCCCGTGCGGAGGCGGCGGATGCCCGGCGGCGAGCCGCGCGTGGGAGCCACGAGCGTGACCTCGGCTGACCGATCCATCCCGCTTGACCACCTTTCATGCCGGTATGGCGGCAGGGATCGGAAAAGTTGTCCACAGGTGAAGCGGGGTCAGATATCCAGGTACGGACCGGACGAGAGGATCTGACCCCAAATGACCGCTATCAACGCAATCGCGCGGCACCGCCGCCCCGAGGACATGCCCGCCTGGGGCTTCCACGTCGAGGAGCGCGTGGGCTGGCCGCTGGCGGAGCGCTCCGCGGAGCTCGCCGGTCTGGCCCTGGCCGGCCGCCTGGACCAGGCGGTGCCCGTGGACGAGTTCGACGCGCTCGCGCTGCGCGTGCTGAGCCAGGAGTACGGGCCCGAGTGCGCAGTCACCCTGGCGGTAGAGCACTGGCTCGCCCTGCACATCGACGCCGACCCGGACCTGAGGAACCTGTTCTTCTCCGGCGCGGAGTACACCATGGACCGCGTGGACCAGCACAACAAGTCGCTGTTCACACAACAGTGGTCGTGGCGACCGGGGGCGTGGCTGCGCCATCAGGAGTCACAGCGCGGCCCGGCGCTGGTGGCGACCGGGGTGGTGGTGTGCGGCTGCCGGGTCCGCTTCGAGGCGGTCGCCTCCACTGGCGAGCCCTACACGTACTCGCGCCGGTGGATGCGCGACGACCCCGTGTTCAACGAGGGCGCGGGGGAGGAGGCCTTCGACCAGGGCCTGCAGAGCTGTGCGGACTGCCCGACGGGGTGCGTGGCCACGGTGGCCTACATCGACTGCCCGTCGTGCGCCGGCTGGAGGGACGCGACCGGCTGACGACGACATGCCCAAGGCGCCGGCCCCAAGGAGGCCGGCGCCTTGAGCTGTGCCCCGCTGCGCGCGGTTCAGAGGGTCCTGAGCGCCTCGTCGGCAGTGGCGGCCTGGACGAAGGCGTCGATGTCGACGTCAAGGGGCAGGGCGTCAGGGTCTCCACCGCCCCAGCGGATGTTGGAAGCGAGCCAGCCGCCGGTGAAGGTGGTCGGGATGTTGTACCGCTTGAGAGCCGTGTAGGCGATCACGCCATAGGCGACGGAGGCCGTCTCCTTCTGCTTCGAGAGCAGCCACCTCAGCGACCACGCGAGGTACATCGAGGAGTCAGGCGCCATGATTCGCGCACCCGCGAAGTCAGGTCGCTCCTTTGCCCAGCGTTCGCGTACTTCGGTGGTCAGGTCGTCGGTCAGGGACTGGATCGCCGCGTCCTCGATCAGGTCGCGGAAGGTGGACAACGGGATCTCGACGGTCTGCTGGTCGAACATGGAGTGCGCGAAGTCGCGGCCGATCACGCCTTGTCTCCGATCTCGTAGAGGTTCCGGCCGAGCGGCCGGTCACGGCCAGCGGCGGATGCTGCGGGTCCTGATCAGCGCTCGGACGATGCGGAGCGATACAACATGGACACGCTACGTTCCAGCAGGACCAGCCCGGACGTAAACGAGCAGATT
>NZ_JBIVMI010000040.1:0-69729 GCF_044753005.1 Kitasatospora sp. NPDC088548 | reverse complement strand
GAACTGCCGACCTACGCCTTCGACCACCGCCGGTACTGGCTCGAACCGAACCCGACCACCACCGCCGCCGCCCTGCCCGGAACCGACCCGGTGGAAACCGCGTTCTGGGAAGCCGTCGAACGCGAGGACCTGAACTCACTCGTGACAGCCCTCGAACTCGACGGACCCGACCCACTGACGTCACTGCTACCGTCCCTGGCCTCCTGGCGACGCCGCAGCCGCGAACAGGCACTCACCGACTCCTGGCGCTACCGAATCACCTGGAAACCACTGCCGGAGATCAAGTCCACCGCCCCCTCGGGGGTTTGGCTGCTGGTGACACCCGCCGACCGGCCCGATACACGCCCGGTGGTCGATGCCCTCACCCGGCAGGGCATGACCCTGCTGCCCCTGGAGGTCGGCGCGGCCGACGCCGACCGCGAGGCACTCGCCTCCCGCATCCGGCAGACGCTGGACGGCACGGCCCCCGCCGGAGTGCTCTCCCTCCTGGCACTGGCCGAAGGCCCGCACCCGGGCGGCCTTGGCCTTCCCGCCGGATTCGCCCACACGCTGGCGCTGATCCAGGCCCTCGGCGACGCGGGCACCGACGCGCCGCTCTGGCTCGCCACCCGGAGCGCAGTCACCACCGGCAGGCCGGAATCCGTCGCGGACCCGCTCCAGTCCATGGTCTGGGGCCTGGGACGGATCGCCGCGCTGGAGTACCCCCAGCGCTGGGGCGGCATGATCGACCTCCCCCCGGCCCTCGACCCCGCCTCCGCGGCACGGCTGGCCGTGGTACTGGCAGGCGGGGCCGACGCGGAGAACGAGGTGGCGGTCCGCCCCTCCGCGGCCTTCGGCCGGCGACTCGTCCGAGCCACGCCGAGCGGGACCGAGCGCGGGACCTGGCAGCCCCAGGGCACCGCGCTGATCACCGGCGGCACCGGCGGCCTGGGCGGTCACGTCGCCCGGTGGCTGGCCCGCGGCGGCGCCGAGCACCTGGTACTCGCCAGCCGCAGCGGACCGGCCGCCCCCGGCGCGCAGCAGCTGAAGGCCGAACTCACCGAACTCGGCGCCCGGGTCACCATCGCCGCCTGCGACGTGACCGACCGCGACGCCCTGACCGCACTGCTCGACCGCCTGGACGCCGCGGGCTCCCCCGTGCGGTCGGTCTTCCACACGGCCGGTGTCCTGGACGACGGGGTCATCGACACCGTCACCGCGGACCGGGCCCGCACCGTACTGCGTCCCAAGGTGGATGCCGCGCTGAACCTGCACGAGCTGACCAAGGACCGGGACCTGACCGCATTCGTGCTGTTCTCCTCGTTCGCGGGCACGCTGGGCGGCCCGGGCCAGGGCAGCTATTCGGCGGCGAACGCCTTCCTGGACGCCCTGGCGCAGCAGCGCCACGCCGCCGGCCTGGCGGCGACGGCCGTCGCCTGGGGCCCCTGGGCCGGCGGCGGTCTGGTCGACGACGCCACCGAGGCGCGGCTGCGCAGGAACGGCATGCCGGCGATGGAGCCCGAGTCGGCGATCGCCGCACTCCAGCTGGCCCTCGACCTGGGCGACCCGTTCGTGGCCGTGGCCGACATCGACTGGGAGCGGCTGACGGCGTCCTCGCCCACCGGCCCCACGGCGCCCGTGCTCAGCGAGCTGCCCGAGGTGCGCGGCGTCCTCGGCGCCGCCACCGGATCCGCCGCGGCGACCGGCACCAGCGGCGACGACTCCCCGCTGGCACAGCAGCTGGCGGGCCTGTCGGACGGCGACGCCGAACAGGCCCTGGTGGCGCTGGTCAGTGCCCAGGTGGCCGCCGTACTCGGCTACACCGACCCGGAATCCGTCGAGGTGGGCCGGGCGTTCCGCGAGCTGGGCTTCGACTCGCTCACCGCCGTCGACCTGCGTAACCGGCTGTCGGCCGCGACCGGCATGCGGCTGCCGGTCACCCTGGTCTTCGACTACCCGTCGGTCACCGCGCTGGCCCAGCACCTGCGTTCCGAGCTGATCGGCACCCGGCCCGCCGCGCCCGAGCCGGTATCCGGCGCCGCGCCCGTCGACGACGACCCGATCGCGATCATCGCGATGAGCTGCCGGTTCCCCGGAGGCGTGACCACCCCCGAGGAGCTGTGGGAGCTGATCGACGAGGGCCGCGACGCGGTCTCCGACTTCCCCACCGGCCGGGGCTGGGACATCGAGGGCCGCTACGACCCGGACCCCGACAAGCCGGGCACCTTCTACGCGCGCGGCGGCGGATTCCTCTACGACGCCGACCACTTCGACCCGACGTTCTTCGGAATCTCGCCGCGTGAGGCACTGGCGATCGACCCGCAGCACCGGCTGCTGCTGGAGACCTCCTGGGAGGCCTTCGAACGGGCCGGCATCGCACCGGCGTCGATGAAGGGCACCGAGGCGGGCGTGTTCATCGGCGCCAGCTACAACGACTACGGGTCCCGCTTCCAGCAGGCACCCGAGGAGTTCGAGGGCTACCTCGCGACGGGCAGCGCCAGCAGCGTCGCCTCCGGGCGGGTGTCCTACACCTTCGGTCTGCAGGGACCCTCGCTGACCGTGGACACGGCCTGCTCGTCCTCGCTGCTCGCGCTGCACCTGGCCGCGCAGTCCCTGCGGCAGGGTGAGTGCTCGATGGCGCTGGCCGGCGGTGTGGTCGTGATGTCCACCATGGACAGCTTCATCGAGTTCAGCCGTCAGCGGGCCATGGCCCCCGACGGCCGGTGCAAGGCGTTCTCCGCGCAGGCGGACGGCGCCGGGTGGGCCGAGGGCACCGGGATGGTCCTGCTGGAACGGCTGTCCGACGCCCGGCGCAACGGGCACCGGGTACTCGGCGTGATCCGTGGCTCCGCCGTCAACCAGGACGGCGCCAGCAACGGCCTCACCGCCCCGAACGGGCCCGCGCAGCAGCGCGTCATCCAAACGGCGCTCGCCTCCGCCGGGCTCTCACCGGCGGATGTGGACGCGGTGGAGGCACACGGCACCGGCACCCCGCTCGGTGACCCGATCGAGGCGGGCGCGCTGCTGGCGACGTACGGTCAGGGGCGTTCCGTGGAGCGGCCGTTGTGGCTGGGGGCGCTGAAGTCCAACATCGGTCACACGCAGGCCGCTTCCGGTGTGGCCGGCGTGATCAAGATGGTGATGGCGATGCGGCACGGTGTGCTGCCCCGCACCCTGCACGCCGACGAGCCCTCCGGGAAGATCGACTGGTCGGCGGGCGCGGTCGAGCTGCTGACCGAGGCCCGGCCCTGGCCGCAGACCGGCGCGCCGCGCCGAGCGGGCGTGTCGGCGTTCGGCGTCAGCGGCACGAATGTCCATCTGATCCTGGAGCAGGCGCCGGAAACCGACGACGAGCCCCAGAGCGCGGCCCCTGCGGCACCGGACAGCGCTTCCGTGGTGCCGTGGGTGGTGTCGGGCAAGTCCCCGGCGGCACTGCGCGCCCAGGCCGCGCGGCTGCGTGAGCAGGTGGCGGCGTCGCCGGAACTGTCGCCGGTGGACGTGGGCTTCTCGCTCGCGACCGCCCGGACGGCGTTCGAGTACCGCGCCGCCGTGACCGGACGCGACGTCGCGGAACTGCTGCGCGGCCTGGAGGGCCTGGCCGACGACCACAGCGACGGCACGCGGCCCGTGCCTGGCCGGACGGCGTTCATGTTCACCGGTCAGGGTGCGCAGCGTCTGGGGATGGGTCGGGAGTTGTATGGGGTGTTTCCGGTGTTCGCGGCGGCGTTCGACGAGGTGTGCGCGGTGGTGGACGGGTTTGTGGACCGTCCGCTGCGTGAGGTCGTCTTCGCCGATCCGTCCGACCCTGCGGTGGCGCTCCTGGAGGGCACCGCGTATGCGCAGGTGGCGCTGTTCGCCGTCGAAGTGGCGCTGTTCCGCCTGGTCGAGTCCTGGGGCGTGCGGGCGGACTTCCTGGTCGGGCACTCCGTGGGCGAACTCGCGGCAGCCCACGTCGCCGGGATCTGGTCCCTCACCGACGCGTGCGCGCTGGTGGCGGCTCGCGGCCGCCTGATGCAGGCCCTTCCCGTGGGTGGGGCGATGGTCTCGGTCGTGGCCTCGGAAGAGGACGTGCTGCCGTTCCTCGCCGGCCACGAGGGCCGGGTGGCGGTCGCCGCCGTCAACGGCCCCACCTCCACCGTCCTGTCCGGGGACGAGGACACCGTCCTCGATGTCGTGGCCGCCGGCGGCTGGAAGTCCACCCGGCTGCGGGTCAGCCACGCCTTCCACTCCCCCCGCATGGAACCGATGCTGGAAGAGTTCCAGCACATCGCCGAGGGGCTCACCTACCACGAGCCGCGCATCCCGCTGGTGTCGAACGTGACCGGCGACATCGCCTCGCCCGAGCTGGTCTGCTCGCCGGAGTACTGGGTGCGTCATGTCCGTGAATCGGTGCGGTTCCACGACGGCATGACGGCCCTGAGCACCCGCGGAGTGACCCGCTTCATCGAGCTCGGCCCCGCCGGAGTCCTCACCGCGATGGGCCAGTCCTGCGTCCAGGACGGACAGTTCGTCCCCCTCCTGCGCAAGGACCGCCCCGAAGAGGAAACCGCCGTCACCGCCCTGGCCCGCATGCACACCCTCGGCCTGAGCGTCGACTGGAACGCCTACTTCACCGGACACAACCCCCACCGGATCGACCTGCCCACCTACGCCTTCCAACGCGACCGCTACTGGCTCGACGCACCGACCGCCACCGGCGACCTCACCTCGGCGGGCCTGGGAACCGCCGGACACCCACTGCTCGGCGCCGCCCTCCCCCTCGCGGACAGCGACCGACTCGTCCTGACCGGCCGACTGTCCGTCCAGTCACAGCCATGGCTCGCGGACCACGCCGTCTCCGGAGCGATCCTCTTCCCCGGCACCGCGTTCCTGGAACTCGCCGTCCAGGCCGCCGACCGCGTGGGCTGCGACCGAGTGGAAGAACTCACCCTGGAAGCACCCCTGGTACTCCCCGAACACGGCGGCGTCGTCCTCCAGATCACCGCGGAAGCCCCCCAGAACAACGGCACCCGCCCGATCACCATCCACTCCCGACCCGAGAACACCGACCCCGACCAGCCCTGGACCCGCCACGCCAGCGGCGAAGTCGGTGTGGGCGCGCAGGAGGGCTCGTACGACCTGCAAGGCGTCTGGCCGCCGGAAGGCGCCACCTCGATCGAGGTCGGCGATCTGTACGAGCGCTTCGCCGAGGGCGGCTTCGGCTACGGCCCCGCCTTCCAGGGCATCCGGGCGGCCTGGCTGGCCGGCGACGCCGTGTACGCCGAGGTACGGCTGCCCGAGGAACAGCAGGCGCCCGCCGGTGCGTACGGCCTGCACCCGGCCCTGCTCGACGCCGCGCTGCACAGCATCGCCCTCAGCCCGTCGCTGCAACTCGGCGGAGGAAAGCTGCCGTTCTCCTGGGCGGGAGTCACGCTGCACGGTTCGGGCGCCGGCGAGGTGCGGGTACGGCTGACTCCCGTCGGCTCCGACACGGTGTCGCTGACCCTGTCGGACCCGATCGGCCGGCCAGTGGCGACCATCGACTCGCTCGCCCTGCGGGCGCGGCCCGAACAGCTGGGCACTCCCGCCACGGACAACTCCCTGTACGTGCTGGACTGGACCGAGCTCCAGCCGAACACCGACGAACCCACCGCCACGACGGGCTGGGCCCTGATCGGTGACGACGGCCTCGGCGTGGCGGCCGGACCGGGGCTGCGGGCCTACCCGGACCTGGACGCCCTGGCAGCCGCCACGGACCTGGCGGCACCGCCCGAGGTCGTACTCGTGACCTGCCCGCCGCAGTCCGCGCACCCCTCGGAGTCCGCCGGGGCCGGGGGTCTCGCCGCATCGGTGCGCGCGGCCCTCGACCGGGCGCTGGGGCTGGTCCAGGGGTGGCTGGCCGACGAGCGGTTCGCCGCGTCGCGGATGGTCTTCCTCACGCGCGGCGCCGTTGCCGCAGGGCCCGACGAGCAGGTGACCGACCTGTCGCACGCCGCGGTCTGGGGACTGGTCCGCTCCGCACAGTCCGAGAACCCGGACCGGTTCGTCCTGGTCGACCTCGACGCCGAAGGCACCGAAGGCACCGAAGACGTCGAAGGCACCGACCACGCGACGGCCCCGGACAGCCTGCCCGCGCTGCTGCGGGCGCTCGCCGGTGACGAGCCGCAGCTGGCACTGCGCGGCGGCTCGGTACGGGCCGCCAGGCTGGCACGCGTACCCGCACAGCCCGGCCCCGCCGAGCCGTCGGCCGCCGACTGGGGCGCCGGCACGGTGCTGGTCACCGGTGCCACCGGTGTCATCGGCGGCGTGATGGCACGCCATCTGGTCGCCGAGTGCGGCGTGCGCCATCTGCTGCTGACCAGCCGGCGCGGCGCGGAGGCCGACGGCGCGAAGGAGCTGTGCGCCGAACTCACGGCGCTCGGCGCCGACGTCACCCTGACCGCCTGTGACGTCGCGGACCGCGCGGACCTGGCCCGGCTGCTGGCCGGCGTCGGCGCCGCGCACCCGCTCACCGCGGTCGTGCACACCGCCGGTGTGCTGGACGACGGCGTCGTCGGCTCGCTCACCTCCGAACGGGTCGACCGGGTGCTGCGGCCCAAGGTGGACGCGGCGGTCAACCTGCATGAACTGACCCGCGGCCTCGGGCTCTCCGCCCTGGTGCTGTTCTCCTCCATCGCCGGCACGTTCGGCGGCATGGGCCAGGGCAACTACGCGGCGGCGAACGCGTTCCTCGACGCCTACGCCACCCACTGCCGCGCCCAGGGCTTCCCCGTCCAGTCGATGGCGTGGGGGCTGTGGGAGCAGCGCAGCGACATGACCGGAAAGCTGGCCGACGCGGACCTCTCGCGGCTGGCCCGCGGCGGCATCGTCGCGTTCTCCTCCGCCGAGGGCGCCGCGCTGTTCGACGCGGCACGGACGCTGGACGCGCCGGTGGTGCTGCCGATGCGGCTGGACACCGCGGCCCGGGCCAACGGCCCCGGCCCCGTGCCGCCGTTGCTCCGCGGTCTGGTCCGGCCCCCCGCCCGGCCGACGGCCCGCCGCACCACGGCCGGCGGCGGCACGGCCGCCGATGCCGCCGACGGGCTGATGCGACGGCTGGCGGGACTGCCCGAGGCCGAGCGTGGCCGGCTGCTGCTGGACCTGGTCAGGTCCCAGGCGGCGACCGTCCTCGGGTTCACCGACCCGAACGCGATCGACGTCGACCGCGGGCTGCTGGAGCTGGGCTTCGACTCGCTCACCGCGGTCGAACTGCGCAACCAGCTGAACAGGGTGACCGGACTGCGGCTGCCCGCCACCCTGCTCTTCGACTACCCGACGACGAGCGCGATCGCGGAACACCTCGCGGACTCGGTCACTCCGGCCGAGCCGGCGGCCGCCCCGCTGGTCTTCCCCGAACTCGACCGACTGGAGCAGGACCTGCCGCGGGTGGCCGCGGACGAGGCCGCCCGGACCAGACTCACCACCCGCCTGCAGGACCTCTTGTCGAAGCTGGGCCACGCCCAGGACGCGGTGGGCGAACTCGCGACAGCCGAACTCGATTCGGCGTCCGACGACGAGATCTTCGACTTCATCGAAAACGAACTCGGCCTTTCCTGAAGAAAGCGGCGGTTGAACGGTGAGCACCGTGAGCGAAGACAAGCTTCGCGACTACCTCAAGCGTGTGACGACGGATCTGCACCGCACGCGCCAGCGTCTGCAGAAGATCGAGGAAAGGGACCACGAGCCCATCGCGGTCGTCGGCATGAGCTGCCGCTACGCCGGGGGCGTCCGAACCCCGGAGGACATGTGGCGGCTCCTGATCGAGGGGCGTGACGCGGTCGGCCCGATGCCCGGGGACCGGGCCTGGGACATCAAGGCCCTGTACGACCCCGACCCGGACGCCCGGGGCAAGAGCTACGTGGAGGAGGGGGCCTTCCTCGACGGGGCGTACGACTTCGACCCCGGATTCTTCGGCATCTCCCCGCGTGAGGCACTGGCCATGGACCCCCAGCAGCGGCTGCTGCTGGAGACCGCGTGGGAGACCTTCGAGCGGGCCGGCATCGACCCGACCTCGCTCAAGGGCAGCCGGACCGGTGTGTACGCGGGCGTGATGTACCAGGACTACGGCTCCCGGCTGACCACGGTGCCCGAGGACGTCGAGGGCTACCTCGGCGCCGGCGGTTCCGGCAGCATCGCCTCGGGCCGGATCTCCTACACCTTCGGTCTCGAAGGGCCCGCCGTCAGCGTGGACACGGCCTGCTCGTCCTCGCTGGTGGCACTGCACCTGGCCACGCAGGCGCTGCGCCGCGGCGACTGCTCGCTGGCCCTGGTCGGCGGCTCCATGGTGATGTCCACCCCGGTCGCGTTCGTCGAGTACGCCCGGCAGCGGGCGCTCTCCTCCGACGGCCGCTGCAAGGCGTTCTCCGCGCGGGCGGACGGCACCGGCTGGGGCGAGGGCGTCGGCATGCTCCTGGTGGAGCGGCTGTCCGACGCCCGGCGCAACGGGCACCGGGTGCTCGCCGTGATCCGTGGCTCGGCCGTCAACCAGGACGGCGCCAGCAGCGGACTGACGGCACCGAACGGGCCCTCCCAGCAACGGGTGATCCGCGCCGCGCTGGCCGACGCGGGGCTGTCCGCCGCCGAGGTCGAGGCGGTGGAGGCGCACGGCACCGGCACCAGGCTCGGCGACCCGATCGAGGCCGGCGCACTGCTGGCCACCTACGGCGCGGAACGCCCCGGGGGCCGGCCGCTGTGGCTGGGCTCCCTGAAGTCCAACCTCGCGCACACCCAGGCCGCGTCCGGGGTCGGCGGTGTCATCAAGATGGTGCTCGCGCTCCAGCACGGGATCCTGCCGAAGACGCTGCACGCCGAGGACCGCAGCCCCATGGTCGACTGGGAGTCCGGCGGCGTCGAGCTGCTGACGGAGTCCCGGGAGTGGCCGGAGACCGGCGCCCCGCGCCGGGCCGCCGTGTCCGGGTTCGGCTTCAGCGGCACCAACGCCCACGTGATCCTGGAGCAGGCGCCCGAGACGCCGGCGGACGACGAGGACGCCACCGCCGACCCGGCCCCGCACGCAACCCTCCCGGCGCTGCCCTTCCTCGTCTCCGGCAGGACCGCGGAGGCGCTCCGGGCCCAGGCCGGGCGGCTCCTCGACCATGTGGCCGCCCACCCGGACCTGGCCGCCGCCGACCTGGGGCGCTCGCTGGCCCTGGAGCGGGCCTCCCTCGAACACCGCGCCGCGGTCATCGCCCAGGACCTGGACGGGCTCCTGAGCGGTCTGCGGGCCCTCGCCGACGGCGAACCGGCGGCGCGGCTCGTCCAGGGCCTGGCGGACAGCCGCCGCAAGACGGTGTTCGTCTTCCCGGGCCAGGGCTCGCAATGGGTCGGCATGGCCCGCCCGCTACTGGCCTCCTCGCCGGTCTTCGCCGAACAACTGCGCGCCTGCGACGAGGCGTTGGCCCCGTATCTGAACTGGTCCGTCATCGACGTCCTCGGCGAGGGCGCGGGCGCGCCACCGGCCGACCGCATCGACGTCGTCCAGCCGGTGCTGTTCTCCGTGATGGTGTCGCTGGCCGCGCTGTGGCGCGCGCACGGTGTCGAGCCCGCCGCGGTCGTCGGGCACTCCCAGGGCGAGGTGGCCGCCGCCTACGTGGCGGGCGCCCTGTCGCTGCCGGACGCCGCCCGGGTGGTCGCGCTGCGCAGCAGGGCGGCGCTGGAGATCGAGGGCAAGGGCGGCATGCTCTCGGTGCTGGCCCCCGCCGGGCGGATCGCGCCCCTGCTGGAGAGCCGGGCCGACCGGATCTCCCTCGCCGCGGGCAACAGCCCCGTCTCCGTGACGGTCGCCGGCGATCCCGACGCCCTCGACGAGCTGATGGCCCGGCTCACCGCCGACGGCATCAAGGCCCGCCGGGTCCCCGGGGTGCTGGTGGCCAGCCACTCCCCGCACGTCGACGCGCTGCGCGAACGGCTGCTCGCCGACCTGGCACCCGTCGAGCCACGCGCCGCGCGGATCCCCTTCTACTCCACGGTGACCGGCGCCGTGCAGGACACCGGCGCACTTGACGCCGACTACTGGTACCGGAACATGCGCCGGCCGGTCGAGTTCGAGCTGGCGGTCCGCGCGCTACTCGCCGACGGCCACACCGCGTTCATCGAGACCAGCCCCCACCCCGTCCTCGCGATGGCGATGCAGGAGACCTTCGAGGACGCCGCCGCGGGCGCCGTCGCCGTCGGCACGCTGCGGCGCGAGGAGGGCGGCTACGACCGCTTCCTCGCCTCCCTCGGCGAACTGCACGTCGCCGGCGGTTCCGTGGACTGGAACACGGTGTTCGCCGGCACCGGGGCGCGCAGCGTCCAGCTGCCCACCTACGCGTTCCAGCGGCAGCGCTACTGGCTGGAGTCCCCGGTGGCAACCGGGGACGTGGCGTCGGCCGGGCTCGGCGCCGCCGACCACCCGCTGCTCGGTGCCGCCGTGCACCTGGCGGACTCCGACCGGCTGCTGCTGACCGGCCGGCTGTCCCTGGAGACCTCCCCGTGGCTCGCCGACCACGCCCTCACCGGCAGCGTCCTGCTGCCCGGCACGGCGTTCCTCGAACTCGCGGTGCAGGCCGCCGACCGGGTCGGCTGCGCACAGGTCGAGGAACTCACGCTTCAGGCGCCGCTCCTGCTGCCCGGAACCGGCGGCGTGGCGGTGCAGGTCACCGTCAGCGAGCCGGACGTCACCGGACGCCGGACGGTGGGCGTCTACTCGCGCGCGGAGAACACGGCGGAGGACGCCTGGGTCGCCCACGCCTCCGGCACGGTCGTCCCCGCCGCCGAACCGGCCTCCTTCGACCTCGCCGTGTGGCCTCCCGCCGGCGCCGAACCCGTGGCCGTCCAGGACCTCTACGAGCGGTACGCCGAGAACGGGTTCGGCTACGGGCCCGCCTTCCGCGGCCTGCGCGCGGCCTGGCGGCTCGGTGACGACGTCTTCGCCGAGGTACGGCTGCCGGAGGAGCACCAGGAGGGCGCCCGCGCCTACGGACTCCACCCCGCGCTGCTCGACGCGGCACTGCACGGCATCGCGCTCGGGCCGCTGTTCGAGTCCGGGGAGGACGGAAGCAGCGGCAACGGGCGACTGCCGTTCTCGTGGACGGGCGTCACCCTGCACGCCTCCGGCGCCGGCGAGGTGCGGGTACGGCTGTCCCCGGCGGGCCCCGAAGCGGTCGCCATCCGGGTCACCGACACGGCCGGCCGGCCGGTGGCGTCCGTCGACGCGCTGCTGCTGCGCGAGATCCGCCCCGAGCAGCTCTCCGGCGCGCGGGCCGCGCTCACCGACGCGCTGTTCCGGGTCGACTGGAACCCGCTGACGCTCGCCGGCCCCGGGCCCGCCACCCCCTGGGGCGTGTGGGGCGCGGACCGGCTGGGGCTCGGCGCCCTGCCGGGACTGGCGCCGCTGGACCTGCCGGCCCTGGACGCGGCCGGCGGCCCGGCACCGGAGGTCGTGCTCGTCCCGTGCGCCCCCGAACCGGACACCCACGGGACCGGAGCCGGCGCGTGCGACGCCGGGGCGGCCCGGGCCGCCGCCGAACGGGCCCTCGACCTGGTGCAGGCCTGGCTGCGCGACGAACGCCTCGCCGATTCCCGGCTGGTGTTCGTCACCCGCGGCGCCGCCCTGCCGGGCGAGGACGTCCACGACCTGGCACACGCCACCGTGTGGGGCCTGGTGCGCTCCGCCCAGACGGAGAACCCCGGCCGCTTCACCCTGGTCGACATCGACGGGCACCAGGACTCCGTACGGGCCCTCCGCGCCGCGGTGGCCACCGGCGAGCCCCAACTGGCGATCCGCGAGGGCGCCGTACGGGCGGCCAGGCTGGCCCGCGTACCCGCCCCGGCCGCCGGGAACACCCTCGGCTGGGACGGCGACGGCACCGTGCTGATCAGCGGCACGGGCACGCTCGGCGGACTGCTGGCCCGCCACCTGGTCACCCGGCACGGCATCCGCCATCTGCTGCTGACCAGCCGCCGCGGCCCCGGGGCCGACGGCGCGGACGAACTGCGGGCGGAGCTCACGGCGCTCGGCGCCCAGGTCACCCTGGCCGCCTGCGACGCCGCGGACCGCGACGCCCTGGCCGCGCTGCTGGCCGGCATCGACCAGGCGCACCCGCTCACCGCGGTCGTGCACACCGCCGGTGTGCTGGACGACGGCGTCGTGAACGGGCTGACCCCCGAACAGCTGCACCGGGTGCTGCGCCCCAAGGTCGACGCGGCCGTCAACCTGCACGAGCTGACCGCCGGCCTGGACCTGTCCGGCTTCGTGCTGTACTCCTCCGCGGCGGGCGTCCTCGGCGGTCCCGGCCAGGCCAACTACGCCGCGGCCAACGCGTTCCTGGACGCCCTGGCCCGCCACCGCCGGGCGCGCGGCCTGGCCGGCCAGTCGCTGGCCTGGGGCCTGTGGGCCGACCGCAGCGGCATGACCGGCCACCTCGACGCCGAGGACACCGCGCGCTCCACCCGCTCGGGTGTCGCCCCGCTCTCCGCCGACCAGGGCATGGTGCTGTTCGACGCCGCCGCGGCAGTGGACGAGCCGCTGCTGGTGCCCATGCTGCTGGACACCGCCGCGCTGCGGGCGGGCGCCGCCACCGGCTCCGTCCCGGCCCTGCTCCAGGGACTGGTACGGACCCCGGCCCGCCGCACGGTCGAGGCCGGGACGCCGGCGGACAGCGCGGACTCGCTCGCGCGGCGTCTCGCCGGGCAGACCGGGACCGAGCAGCAGCGCTTCCTGCTGGACCTGGTGCGCTCCCTGGTCGCGGCCGTGCTGGGGCACGCCTCGTCCGACTCGATCGCCGCGGACCGGGCCTTCCGGGAGCTCGGCTTCGACTCGCTGACGTCGGTGCAGCTCCGGAACCGGCTGAACACGGCCACCGGGCTGCGGCTGCCGACCACACTGGTCTTCGACTACCCGAACCCCACGGCGCTCGCCGAATACCTGCGGACCGAAGCACTGGGCGACCGGCTGCGTACGGCCGTCGGGAAGACGGTTGCCTCACCGGCCGGCGACGGCTCCGGTTCTGGTTCCGGCTCCGACGACGCGATCGCCGTCGTCGGCATGAGCTGCCGGTTCCCCGGCGGCGTGCGGAGCCCGGAGGACCTGTGGCGGCTGGTGTCCCAGGGCACGGACGCGATGGCCGCGATGCCGACCGACCGCGGCTGGGACGTCGACGACCTGTACGACCCGACGGGCCGCCTGCCCGGCAAGTCCTACGCGAACGAGGGCGCGTTCCTCTACGACGCCTACGACTTCGACCCCGCCTTCTTCGGCATCTCGCCGCGCGAGGCGCTGGCGATGGACCCGGTACAGCGGCTGCTTCTGGAGACCTCCTGGGAGGCCTTCGAACGGGCCGGCATCGACCCCGTCTCGCTGAAGGGCAGCCCCACCGGCGTGTTCGCGGGCCTGATGTACCAGGACTACAGCATGCGGCTGCCACAGGTGCCGGAGGACCTGGAGGCGTACATCGGCAGCGGCAGCTCCGGCAGCATCGCCTCCGGTCGCATCGCGTACACCATGGGCCTGGAGGGCCCGGCGGTGACGGTCGACACAGCCTGCTCGTCGTCGCTGGTGGCGCTGCACCTGGCGGCGGAGTCGCTGCGCCGGGGCGAGTGCTCGATGGCGCTGGCCGGCGGTGCCACCGTGATGTCGACTCCCAACCTCTTCGTCGACTTCAGCCGCCAGGGCGGCCAGGCCCGCGACGGCCGGTGCAAGGCGTTCTCCGCGCAGGCGGACGGCACCGGCTGGGGCGAGGGTGCCGGAATGCTGCTCCTGGAGCGGCTGTCCGACGCGCGGCGCAACGGGCACCGGGTGCTCGCCGTGATCCGGGGCAGCGCGATCAACCAGGACGGCGCGAGCAACGGGATGAGTGCGCCGAACGGTCCTTCGCAGCAGCGGGTGATCCGGGCCGCGCTGGCATCCGCCGGCCTGGGCACGGCCGATGTGGACGCGGTGGAGGCGCACGGCACCGGGACGACGCTGGGTGACCCGATCGAGGCCGGTGCCCTGCTGGCGACCTATGGCCAGGGGCGTTCCGTGGAGCGGCCGTTGTGGCTGGGGGCGCTGAAGTCCAACCTCGGTCACACGCAGGCCGCTTCCGGTGTGGCCGGCGTCATCAAGATGGTGATGGCGATCCGTCACGGCGTACTGCCCGCGACCCTGCACGCCGGCGAGCCGTCCCCGCACGTCGACTGGTCGGCGGGCGCGGTCGAGCTGCTGACCGAGGCCCGGCCCTGGCCCCAGACCGGCGCGCCGCGCCGGGCCGGTGTGTCCGCGTTCGGGATCAGCGGCACCAACGCACACACCATCCTGGAACAGGCACCGGAAACCGACGACGAACCCCAGAGCTCGGCCCCTGCGGCGCCGGACAGCGCTTCCGTGGTGCCGTGGGTGGTGTCGGGGAAGTCCCCGGCGGCACTGCGGGCCCAGGCCGCGCGGCTGCGTGAGCAGGTGGCGGCGTCGCCGGAGCTATCGCCGGTGGACGTGGGCTTCTCGCTCGCGACCGCCCGCACGGCCTTCGAGTACCGCGCCGCCGTGACCGGGCGCGACCGCGAAGAACTGCTGTGTGCCCTGGAAGAAGTCACGAACGACGACACCACCGGTACGCAGGCGACCGACGGCCGGACGGCGTTCATGTTCACCGGTCAGGGTGCGCAGCGTCTGGGGATGGGTCGGGAGTTGTATGGGGTGTTCCCGGTGTTCGCGGCGGCGTTCGACGAGGTGTGCGCGGTGGTGGACGGGTTTGTGGACCGTCCGCTGCGTGAGGTCGTCTTCGCCGATCCGTCGGATTCTGCGGCGGCGCTCCTGGAAGGCACCGCGTATACGCAGGTGGCACTGTTCGCCGTCGAAGTGGCGCTGTTCCGCCTGGTCGAGTCCTGGGGCGTGCGCGCGGACTTCCTGGTCGGACACTCCGTGGGCGAACTCGCGGCAGCCCACGTCGCCGGGATCTGGTCCCTCACCGACGCCTGTGCGCTGGTCGCCGCCCGCGGCCGCCTGATGCAGGCCCTCCCCACAGGCGGGGCGATGGTGTCGGTCGTGGCCTCGGAAGAGGACGTTCTGCCGTTCCTGACCGGCTTTGAGGGCCGGGTGGCGGTCGCCGCCGTCAACGGCCCCACCTCCACCGTCCTGTCCGGGGACGAGGACACCGTCCTCGATGTCGTGGCCGCCGGCGGCTGGAAGTCCACCCGGCTGCGGGTCAGCCACGCCTTCCACTCCCCCCGCATGGAACCGATGCTGGAAGAATTCCGACACATCGCGCAGAGCCTCGAATACTCCGAGCCGCGCATCCCGCTGGTGTCGAACGTGACCGGCGACATCGCCTCGCCCGAGCTGGTCTGCTCGCCGGAGTACTGGGTGCGTCACGTCCGTGAATCGGTGCGCTTCCACGACGGCATGACGGCCCTCAACGCCCGCGGAGTGACCCGCTTCATCGAGCTCGGCCCCGCCGGAGTCCTCACCGCCATGGGCCAGTCCTGCCTCCAGGACGGACAGTTCGTCCCCCTCCTGCGCAAGGACCGCCCCGAAGAGGAAACCGCCGTCACCGCCCTGGCCCGCATGCACACCCTCGGCCTGAGCGTCGACTGGAACGCCTACTTCACCGGACACAACCCCCACCGGATCGACCTGCCCACCTACGCCTTCCAACGCGACCGCTACTGGCTCGACGCACCGACCGCCACCGGCGACCTCACCTCGGCGGGCCTGGGAACCGCCGGACACCCACTGCTCGGCGCCGCCCTCCCCCTCGCGGACAGCGACCGCCTCGTCCTGACCGGACGACTGTCCGTCCAGTCACAGCCATGGCTCGCGGACCACGCCGTCTCCGGAGCGATCCTCTTCCCCGGCACCGCGTTCCTGGAACTCGCCGTCCAGGCCGCCGACCGCGTGGGCTGCGACCGAGTGGAAGAACTCACCCTGGAAGCACCCCTGGTACTCCCCGACCACGGCGGCGTCGTCCTCCAGATCACCGCGGAAGCCCCCCAGAACAACGGCACCCGCCCGATCACCATCCACTCCCGACCCGAGAACACCGACCCCGACCAGCCCTGGACCCGCCACGCCAGCGGCGCCCTGGGCATCGATGACGGCACCGCACCCGCCATCGGCCCCGACCTGGGTGTGTGGCCCCCGGCGGGTGCGGAGCCCGTCGAGGTCGGCGATCTGTACGAGCGCTTCGCCGAGGCCGGCTTCGGCTACGGCCCCGCCTTCCAGGGGCTGCGGCACGTGTGGGTGGCCGACGACGCCGTGTACGCCGAGGTACGGCTCCCCGAGGAACAGCGGGCGCCCGCCGGTGCGTACGGACTGCACCCGGCCCTGCTCGACGCCGCGCTGCACGGCATCGCCCTCGGCTCGCTCATCGACAGCGGCGAGGGGGAGGGCCGGCTGCCGTTCTCCTGGACGGGCGTGTCCCTGCGGGCCTCCGGAGCGACGGAACTGCGGGTGCGGATCGGCGTCGCGGGCACCGACGCGGTGTCCGTGGCGGTCGCGGACTCCTCCGGCAGCCCGGTCGCCGCCATCGACGCGCTGGTGCTGCGCAGGATGTCGGCCGCGCAGCTCGGGGCCGCCCGGCCGACCGGGCACGAGGCGCTGTTCCGGGTCGACTGGCCGTCCGTGCCGGCCCCGGCGCAGCTGCCGGGGCCCACCAGGCTGGCCCTGGTCGGACCGGACGACCTCAAGCACCTGGAGGTCCTGGAGGACCTCGGGTTCTTCCTGGAGTCCTACACGGACCTGGTCGCGCTCACCGGTGCCGTCGCCTCGGGCAGTTCGGCCCCCGCGATGGTGCTCGTCCCGTGCCCGTCCGCACCGGACGGCGCCGAGTCGGTACGGACCGCCACCCGCCGTGCTCTGTCCCTGGTGCAGTCCTGGCTCGCGGACGAGCGGTTCGCGTCGTCCCGGATGGTGTTCGTCACCCGGCGGGCAGTCGCCACCGCCCCCGGTGAGGGTGTGTCCGATCTGGCCAACGCCGCGGTCTGGGGCCTGGTCCGCGCGGCGCAGTCGGAGCATCCCGACCGCTTCGTCCTGGTCGACGTCGACGAGGACGAGGCGTCCGGCCGGGCCCTGGGCGCGGCGCTGCTGTCCGGCGAACCTCAGCTGGCGGTGCGCGGCGGCGAACTCACGGTGCCCAGGCTGGCCAGGGTGACGTCCGTTCCGCAGACCGGCGCGCCGGCCTGGAACGCCGACGGCACCGTTCTGATCACCGGTACGGGCCTTCTGGGCGGCCTGCTCGCCCGGCACCTCGTCCGGCAGCGGGGCGTCCGCCGGCTGGTGCTGACCAGCAGGCGCGGCCCGGCCGCCGAGGGTGCCGAGGCTCTGCGGGCCGAACTCACCGGGCTCGGCGCCCAGGTCACCGTCGCCGCCTGCGACGCCGCCGACCGCGAGGCGCTGGCCGCGGTGCTCGCCGCGATCCCCGCGGACCATCCGCTGACCGCCGTGGTGCACACGGCGGGCGTCGTCGACGACAGTCTGGTCGACGGGCTCACGCCGGAGCGGCTGGACACGGTGCTGCGGCCGAAGGTGGACGCCGTGCTGAACCTGCACGAGCTGACGCGCGACCAGGACCTCGCCGCCTTCGTGGTGTACTCCTCGGCGGCCGGGGTGCTGGGCAGTGCGGGCCAGGCCAACTACGCGGCGGCGAACGCCTTCCTGGACGCGTTCGCGCACAGCCGGCGCGGCCAGGGGCTGCCCGCCACCTCGCTCGCCTGGGGGCCCTGGGACGAACTCAGCACCATGACCGCCACGCTCGACGCCGGCGACATCGCCCGTGCGGCCCGCGCCGGTGTGGGCGGGCTGTCGTCCGAGGAGGGCCTGCGGCTGTTCGAGACGGCGCTCGGCCTGGAGGACCCGCTGCTGGTGCCGATCCGGATCGACACCGCGGCGCTGCGGACCGGTACTTCGGGCGTCGCCCTTCCCGCCGTGCTCCGCGGCCTGGTGCGCACCCCGGGCCGCCGGACCGTGGCCACGGCCGTGTCCGGCGACGGCGGCACGGGCGGACCGTCCCTGGCCGGGCGCCTGGCGGCGATGCCGGAGGCCGAACAGCTCGGCGTGCTGATCGACCTGGTGCGGGTCCAGGTGGCCGCCGTGCTGGGCCACTCGGGGCCGCAGTCGGTGCCCGAGGACCACCAGTTCGTGGATTCCGGCTTCGACTCGCTCACCGCGGTCGAGCTGCGGAACCGCCTGAACGCCGCCACCGGGCTGCGACTGCCCGCCACCCTGGCCTTCGACCACCGCACCCCGGCCGACCTGGCGGAGCGGCTGCGCCGCGAGCTGGCCGAGGCGCCGGCCGCCACGGGCCGCGCACCGGAGTCGCCGGCAGCCGCCCAGGCCGCCGCCGAGGGCGGTTCGGCGACGCTGAGCTCGCTCTACATGGGGGCCTTTCAGCGTGGCAAGTGGGGAGAGGCGTTCGACCTGCTGCGGGCCGTCGCCGCGCTGCGGCCGCAGTTCAGCTCCTCCGCCGACCTCGACAAGCCGCCGACGCCGATCAGGCTCGGCCGGGGCGAGGCACCGACCCAGGTGTTCTGCCTCCCCTCGTGCCTCGCCCTGGCCGGACTGCACCAGTACGCGCGGTTCGCGTCGTCCTTCAGGGGACTGCGCGACGTGTCGGCGCTTCCGCTGCCCGGATTCGTCCGGGACGAGAGCCTCCCGGCGACCATGGACGCCGTCGTCCAGGCCCAGGCGGCGGCCATCGCCGAGGCCGCGGACGGTGCCCCGTTCGTCCTGCTCGGAACGTCGGCGGGCGGCTGGTTCGCCCAGGCCGCGGCGGGCCGGCTCGAAGACCTGGGCATCCGGCCGGCCGGTGTCGTCCTGGTGGACACGTACGTGCCCAAGAGCAACTTCGTCAACCAGTTCGGGCTGGCCCTGATGGACGGCATGACGGAACGCGAAGGCACCTTCGTCGCGATGGACGACGACCGGCTGACGGCGATGGGCTGGTACCTCGACATCTGCAAGGAGTGGGAGCCGCGGCCCGTCGACGCGCCCACCCTGCTCGTCCGGGCCGAGGAGCCGCTGGCCGGCGGCAACACCCAGGCCGCCCCCGAGAAGTGGCGCTCCTACTGGGACCTGCCCCATGACGTCGTCGACGTCCGGGGCAACCACTTCAGCGTGATGGAGGACCACGTCGCCTCCACCGCGGCCGCCGTCGAGGCCTGGATCTCGGCCCTGCCGCCGCAGGACGACGCCCGGTGAGCGCGCTCGCCGGCGCGCCTCCGCGCGGGACGCGGTTCGCATTCGACCAGTACCGGCACGGCCGGTAGAGACCGAAAGGGACACCTACGACCATGGCACCGCCGAACAACGACGACAGCCTGTGGCTGCGCCGCTTCCACCCCCAGCCCGACGCCACGGTGCGGCTGATCTGCTTCCCGCACGCCGGAGGATCCGCGAGCTTCTTCTTCCCGATGTCGGAGGAGATGTCCTCGGGGATCGAGGTGATGGCCGTCCAGTACCCGGGACGGCAGGACCGACGCTCCGAGCAACCCGTCGAGAGCGTCCAGGGGCTGGCCCGGGAGATCTTCACCGTGCTCACCCGATGGACGGATCTGCCCATCGCGCTCTTCGGCCACAGCATGGGCGCCAGCGTGGCCTTCGAGGTGGCGCGGCTGCTGGAGCAGGAGTCCGGCATCGTGCCGGCCGCCCTGTTCGCCTCCGGCCGGAACGCGCCGTCCCAGCACCGCAGCCACGAGATCCACCTGCTCGACGACAACGGCATCGTGGCGGAGCTGCAGCGGCTCAGCGGCACCGACTCCCGCATCCTGGGCGACCTGGAGCTGCTGCGCTTCGCGCTGCCCGCGATCCGCAGCGACTACAAGGCCGCGGAGACCTACCGCTATGTGCCCGGCCCCCCGCTGCACTGTCCCATCGTGGGACTCGGCGGCGACGGCGACCTCCGCGTCGCCGTCGAGGAGGTGGCGGCCTGGGGCGACCACACCTCCGGGACTTTCGAGCTGCAGGTCTTCCCCGGGGGCCACTTCTACCTCAGCGACCAGAAGGCCGCTGTCGTCAACACGGTGTGGGATTTCCTCAGGGCCCGTAACACGATCACGGTGCTGCCTTCGCGAGTCGCCGGCGGATGAATGCGCAGGCGAGAGACACGACGGTCCGCTCCACGCCGTAGTGAAGCCCCCGTCAGTTGAATTCCGGCTGAACTCAACTCCCGCCGCGTAAGGGGTCGGTAGGGGTTGTCGCCAGTCTTCGATTCAGCTTTGCTGAACCCGCGTAACGGGACCCTAGGAAAGAAGAAACACTCATGCGCGTGCTATTCGCCACCGTCTCCGAGAAATCCCACCTGTACACCATGGTCCCGTTGGCGTGGGCGTGCGCCGCAGCCGGCCACGAGGTGAGGGTCGCCAGCAACCCCGCCCTCACCGAGGCCATCGCCCGCACCGGCCTCACCGCGGTGTCCGTCGGTACGGACCACAACCTGCACGAGATGTTCGCCATGCACCACGACCAGCTGGAGAACGAGATCTCCGACTGGTCGCAGCCGTACGCGGACCAGCAGACCTGGGAGAAGGTACTCACCAAGTACCGGATGAGCGTCCAGTTCGCCTACCGGATCTACAACGACTGCATGGTCGACGACATGGTGGCGCTCGCCCGGGACTGGCAGCCGGACCTGGTCATCTGGGACCCGCTCACCTATGCGGCACCGGTGGCGGCCCGCGTCGTCGGCGCCGCCCACGCGCGCATGCTGTGGGCGGTCGACATCTACTCCAAGATGCGCTCGGTCTTCCTCGAACTGATGGAGCAGCAGCCGGCGGAGAAGCGCGAGGACCCCCTGGCCGCCTGGCTGACCGAACTGCTGGCCCGCTACGGCTGCGACTTCGCCGAAGAGGTCACCACCGGCCAGTGGACCATCGACCAGATCCCGGACAGCCTCCAGCTGCCGCTGGACGTGAAGCGCGTCCCGGTGCGCTGGGTGCCGTTCAACGGTCCTTCGGTGGAGCCCGCCTGGGTCCGCGAGAAGCCCCAGCGGCCCCGGGTCTGCCTGACCTCCGGCATCTCCTTCGGGGCGCTGGGCGGTTCCTTCGTGCCCATCCAGGAGATCCTGGACGCGGTCGCCGACCTCGACATCGAGCTCATCGCGGCGCTGCCCGCGGAGGTGTCCGCCGGGCTGGAGCGGGTGCCGGACAACGCCCGCCTGGTGGACTTCGTACCGCTGCACACGCTGCTCCCCAGCTGCTCCGTGATCCTCCACCACGGCGGCTTCGGCTCCTGGGCGACCGCACTCGTCAACGGCGTGCCGCAGTTCATGGCCCCGATCCGGTTCGCGGACTGGTGGTCGAAGGCGACCGCCCTGGAGGCCTCGGGCGCGGGCATCTACACGCACGCCGGCGAACTCACCGCCCAGGGCGTGCGCGAGGGGATCGAGCGGCTGCTCGGCGAGAAGTCCTTCCAGGAGTCCGCCGACCGGCTGCGGGCGGAGATCCTGGCGACGCCGAGCCCCGCCGAACTCGTGCCGGTACTCGAGAAGCTGACCGCCGAGCACCGCTCATGACCGTACGGAAGCTGGCCGTCGACGGAGCCTACGCGTTCACGCCGGCGGTCCACCCCGACGAGCGGGGGACGTTCTGCGCGAGCTACACCGAGTCCTCCTTCGTGGCGGCGGTCGGGCACCCGCTGCGGCTGGGGCAGTACCACAACAGCGTGTCCCGGCGCGGCACGGTCCGCGGGATCCACTTCGCCGATGTACCGCCCGGGCAGGGCAAGTTCGTCACCTGCACCCGCGGCTCGCTGCTCGACGTGGTGGTGGACATCCGGGTGGGCTCACCGACCTTCGGGCAGTGGGACTCCCTCGTGCTGGACTCCGGGAAGCGCGAAGGGGTCTACCTCGCCGAGGGGCTCGGGCACGCGTTCATGGCCCTTGAGGACGACACCGTGGCCGCGTACCTCTGCTCGACCGAGTACAACCCGGCCGCGGAGCACGAGATCGATCCCTTCGACCCCGCGCTCGGCCTCCCCTGGCCGGACGGCATCGCGCCCCTGGTGTCGGACCGGGACCGCGACGCGCCCACCCTGCGGGAGGCCCGGCAGGCCGGCGCACTGCCGGACTACGGCGTGTGTTCGGCGCGCTACGCTGAACTACGCCGCAACTGACACGGCGCCACCATGGCAGCTCCACCGGCCGGTTGATTTCCCGCGGCCGTCCGGTGGAGCGGCGCCGTTCACCGGACGGAAGGCCTCCGATGGTCGCATCGGGTGGTCGGGCACGGGTATGCCCGCCTCCGGCGGCACAGACGAAGGAATACCGGTGGAGAAAGAAAGAGTAGGCATGCCGGCGATCGAGGTCCAGAAACTCCGGAAAACCTACGGCGACCACGTCGCCGTGGACGACGTCTCATTCGTCGTCGAAGAGGGCGAGATATTCGGCATTCTCGGCCCCAACGGCGCGGGCAAGACGACGACCGTGGAATGCGTCGAGGGCCTGCGCAGGTACGACGGGGGCAAGGTCTCCGTCATGGGGCTCGACCCGCACCAGGACAAGGAGCAGCTGCGGCAGCACATCGGCATTCAGCTCCAGGAGAGCGAACTGCCGCCCCGGCTCAAGGTCTGGGAAGCGCTGCAGATGTACAGCACCTTCTACCGCGACCCGGCCGACTGGCGGAGCCTGATCACCGACTGGGGGCTGGAGCAGAAACGCGACAGCCGGTTCGGGCAGCTGTCCGGGGGCCAGAAGCAGCGGCTGTCCATCGCCCTCGCGCTGGTCGGCAACCCACGGATCGCGGTGTTCGACGAGCTGACGACCGCACTCGACCCCCGGGCCCGGCGGGACACCTGGGAGCTGATCGAGCGGGTCCGCGCCCAGGGCGTCACCGTCCTGCTGGTCACCCACTTCATGGAGGAGGCCGAGCGGCTCTGCGACCGCATCGCGGTCATCAGGGAAGGACGGCTGGTGGCCCTCGACACCCCGGCCGGCCTGATCTCCGCCGCCGACACCCAACAGCGCCTGCGCTTCACCCCCTCCGCCCCGCTGGACGACACCCTGCTGACCGCGCTGCCCGAGGTCACGTCGGTGACCCGGACCAACTCCCGGGTGACGGTGACCGGCACGGAGAACCTGGTGTACGCGGTGGTCTCGGCCCTCGCCCGGCACGGGATCGTCCCCGGCGAACTGCGTCTGGAACAACCGACGCTGGAGGACGCCTTCGTGAAGCTCACCGGTTCGGCGCCGGGCCACTGACGCCGTGCCACGACCGACCGACGCCGGGCCGCACCGGCCCCAAGACGACCTGCTGCCGGCCCCTGCGGCAGCCACCCCGACCGAAGGGCGGCCGCCGGCCGCCAGGAGGACACGCATGACCGGGCGCTCCCAGCTCACCCTCGTCGAGACGAAGCTCTTCCTCCGCGATCCGACCGCGGTGTTCTTCGTCATCGCACTGCCGCTCGTGCTGCTGCAGATCTTCCACATCATCACCGGCAACTCGGACGACACCCCTGCCAAGAAGGCGGCGATGGCGGCGTTCGTCCCGGCCATGGCGATCTCGATGTGCCTCACCATGCTGTCGCTGAACCTGCTGCCCACCACCCTGGCGACCTACCGGGAGAAGGGCATTCTGCGCCGGATGGCGGCCAGCCCCGTCCACCCCGTCAACCTGCTGCTCGCCCAGCTCGTCATCAACCTGGCGACCGCCGTCCTGGGGGCGCTGCTGGTCCTCGGTGTCGGACGGCTCGCGCTCGACACGGCGCTGCCGGAACAGGTGCCCGCCTTCCTGCTGACGTTCTTCCTCGGCGCCTGGGCACTGTTCTCGGTCGGCCTGGTCGTCGCCGCGGTGGCGCCGGGAAGCCGCGCGGCGACCTCGATCGGCCTGTCGTTGCTGTTCCCCAGCCTGTTCTTCGGAGGGGTGTTCCTCCCGAAGGAGCAGCTGCCCGACACCGTCTCCACCATCGGGGACTACACCCCCCTCGGCGCCACCCTGCAAGCCCTGCGGGACTCCTGGGAAGGCCACTGGCCGCAGACCCTGCACCTGGTCGTCCTCGTGGTCGTCGGCACCCTGTGCAGCGTGCTGGCGGCCAGGCTGTTCCGCTGGCAGTGACCCGCCGACAGTGAGATGGGACAGGACCCGGGCCGGCCTCCGCAGCGCACGCGAGGCGGAGGCCGGCCCGGGTCTCCCCCGCACGCACAGTCGATCGCTGATCAATGGACGGCCGCAGCCTCAGAGAACCAGTAACGGTAAAGGAATCACTGATGGAGTACACCTACCTCGGCCGCACGGCCCTCCAGGTGAGCCGGCTCTGCCTGGGCACGCTGAACCTGGGGGTCCGGGCGACCAGGGACGAGAGTTTCGAGATCATGGACCGCGGCCTGGCCCGCGGGATCAACTTCTTCGACACCGCCAACCAGTACGGCTGGCAGGTCCACAAGGGCTTCACGGAGGAACTGCTCGGCGAGTGGTTCGCCCAGGGCGGTGGCCGCCGCGACCAGGTCGTGCTCGGCACCAAGGTGTTCAACCCGATGAGCGACCGCCCCAACGACGGCGGCCTGTCCGCCCGCCACATCATCGCCTCCTGCGAAGCCTCGTTGCGCCGGCTGCGGACCGACTGGATCGACCTCTTCCAGATGCACCACATCGACCGCCACGCCCCCTGGGAGGAGGTCTGGCAGGCGATGGAGATGCTCACCCAGCAGGGCAAGGTCCGGTACGTGGGCTCGTCCAACTTCGCCGGCTGGCACATCGCCGAGGCGCAGGAGGCCGCGGCGCGCCGCAACTTCCTCGGCATCGTGTCCGAGCAGTCCGTCTACAACATGGTCACCCGCTACGTGGAGCTGGAACTCATCCCGGCCGCCCAGCGGTACGGGGTGGCCGTCCTCGCCTGGTCGCCCCTGCACGGGGGGCTGCTGAGCGGCGCGCTGCGCAAGCTGGAGGAGGGCACCGCCGTCAAGACCGCGCAGGGGCGGGCGATGGAGGCGCTGGAGAAGCACCGCGACGCCGTCGCCGCGTACGAGAAGCTGTGCGCCGGCATCGACGCCGACCCGGCCGAGGTGGGCCTGGCCTGGGTCATGTCCCGGCCCGGGATCACGGCCCCGGTCATCGGCCCGCGCAGCACCGGTCAGCTCGAGAGCGCCCTGAACGCCCTGGACCTGAAGCTGACGGACGAGCTGCTGGCCGAGATCGACACCCTGTTCCCGCCCGTCGGCAACGGCGGGCCCGGCCCCGAAGCGTGGGCGTGGTGAATGCCCTCGCGACCCGCGTCGCGCGCTCCGCGCACGCGGCCGACAGCTCCACGGTCACGCTGTCCGGCTTCCACGACTGGCTCGACGAGCGCCGCCGGGCCGATGCGTCGAGGATCGAGCGCATCCCGTTCGCGGCCATGCGCGGATGGGGCTTCGAGCCGGGTTCGGGCAACCTCGTCCACGACAGCGGTCGGTTCTTCAGCGTCGAAGGCCTGGACGTCAGCATGCCGGGCCGCGCGGTCGAGACGTGGACCCAGCCGATCCTCAACCAGCCGGAGATCGGCATCCTCGGCGTCATAGCCAAGGAGTTCGACGGTGTGCTGCACTTCCTCATGCAGGCCAAGATGGAGCCCGGCAACTGCAACGGGCTGCAGCTCTCGCCGACCGTGCAGGCCACCCGCAGCAACTACACCCGGATCCACCGGGGCGCGGCCGTCCCCTACGTCGAGTACTTCCAGCGGCCCGGGCGGTACCGGATCCTCGCCGACGTGCGCCAGTCCGAGCAGGGCTGCTGGTTCTACCGCAAGCGCAACCGCAACATCATCATCGAAGTGGACGAGGACATCGAGGTCCTGGACGGGTTCCACTGGCTGACCCTGAGCCAACTGCATCAACTGCTCGTCGTCGAGGACCTGGTCAACATGGACTCGCGCAGTGTCCTCGCCTGTCTGCCCTTCCCGTTCCACGGATGCGGTGTGGGCGACGCCGGCCCGCACGCCGTACCCGTCGGCACCGACCTGCTCAGCTGGATCACCGAGGCCCGCACCCGGTACGACCCGTGCGCCGCGCGCATCCCGCTGAACAGGGTGCTCCACTGGCAGCGTTCGGCGGACCGCATCTCCCACGAGACCGGCGGATTCTTCAGCGTCATCGCGGTGGACGTCCAGGCCGGCGGCCGCGAGGTCCGCAGCTGGTCCCAGCCCATGATCGAGCCGCACGGCACCGGCCTGTCGGCCTTCCTGACCCGACGCGTCGACGGCACCCTGCAGGCGCTCGTGCACGCACGCGTGGAACCGGGATACACCGACGTCCTGGAGCTCGCCCCCACCGTGCAGTGCACGCCCGAGAACTACACCCATCTGCCGGCCGCCGCCCGGCCGCCGCTCCTCGACCAGGTGGCCGGGGCGCCGCCCGAGCGGGTGCTCTTCGACTCGGTCCTCTCGGAGGAGGGCGGGCGTTTCTACCACGCCCGCAACCGCTATCTCGTCGTCGACGCCGACCCCGGCCTCCGCGACGCCGATCCCGGCCCCGACTACCGCTGGATCCCGGTCCCGGAACTCGTCGGGCTGATCCGGCACAGCCACTACCTCAACATCGAGGCCCGTACGCTGATCGCCTGCCTGCAGAGCGTGGACGCTCCGACGGCGCTGCGGTAGCGGGCGGACCGCTCCCGCTGCCGCCCGCCGCCCCACCCGGGCCTTCTCCGGTGCTGTGCCGAGGGCTCGCGGGACGCGAGCCCGTGCATGGGTGGGGTGGCGGGCCGCGGCGCGGTGTCAGTCGGTGCCGAACAGGGTGCGGGCGAAGTACTGGGTGTCGAAGAACTCGCGCATGACGGTGATCCGCCCGTCCGCCACCGTGAAGAGCGCGCTGATGTGGATGAGGTACGGTGCCCCGGTCCTGGTCGTCGAGTGCGAGACGCACTCGACCGCGACCTGGTCCCCCTCCGCGATCACGTGTTTGACGTCGACCGAGTAGTCGGCGTCGGGAGCGAAGCGCTCGCCCATGGGCACCATGAACCTCTCGATGACTTCGGCCGGACCGTGCCAGGCCCCCGCCACCGGGTGGGTGCCGGGGATGTGGAAGACCGTCTCCGGGGAGAGCGTCTCCAGCAGCACGGTCAGGTCCTTCTCGCGCAGTGCCTGGAGGTACCGCAGGACCACGCTCTTCGCGTCGGGGGCGGCCGGCCGGCTCGTCACTGTGTTCCGATCGTGAACAGCTTCGGGGTGAGGGCGCGCTCGAAGGGGGCCATGAGGACCGACACGGGGGCGAAGCGGAGGTAGGCGTCGCGCAGCGCCCGCTGCACGGGCTTGTCCAGTTGCTCCACCGCGCCGAGCCGGCGGGAGACCTCGACCATTTCCCGGGTCCGCTCCCGCCGCAGATCCTCGTAGGCGCGCAGCGCGGCCACCGGGTCGGAGAGCGCGCTCAGGCACTGGGCCAGCACCACGGCGTCCTCCATCGCACTGCTGCCGCCCTGGCCGAGGCTGGTCAGCATCGGGTGCGCCGCGTCCCCCAGCAGGGTCACCGGTCCCTCGCCCCACTGCTCCAGGAACGGACGGTCCTGGGCCGGTACGCCGACGATGGTCTCGGCGGGGGTGACCCGGATCGCCTCGCGCACCTCGTCGGCCCAGCCGGCGAAGGCCCGGACGATCTGTTCCTTGTCCCCGTTCCAGCTGCGGGCGGATTCCGCGGACATGTTGGCCGTTCCCCACCAGTAGACCCGGCCGTGGCCCACGTCGTGGAGGCCGAAGCGGCGGCCGAGACCCCAGTAGTGGGCGTTGAGACCCTGGGTGAACTTCGGGTGCTCGAACGGGGTCACCGCCAGCCAGCAGATGAAGCCGCCGTCGGTGGGCGCTCCGGCACCCGTGCGCTGGCGGCGGATCGCCGAGTTGATGCCGTCGGCCCCGATGAGGATGTCCCCGGTGTCCTCCCGCCCGTCCTCGAAGCGGACCCGGACGCCGTCCTCGGTCACCTCGTACTCCGTGGCGGTCGCGCCCACCTCGATCGGGCAGTCGCCGAGCGCGTCGAGCAGCGCCGCCTGCAGGTCGCCCCGGTACATGGCGACGCTCGGGGCGCCGATCCGGTCGCAGGCGTCCTTGAACGGCAGGGACCGCAGCAGCCGGCCCCGGCTGTCCAGGAGGTCGCTGCGCAGCAGGATCCCGCCTCGTTTCTCCAGGCCGAGGTCGATGTCCAGGGCACGCAGCGCGGCCAGCGCGTTGGTCATCACGGAGATGCCGAACCCGGCCGGTCGTATCTCGTGTGCGCGTTCGTACACCACGGCCTCGATGCCGACGCGGCGCAGGGTGACGGCGGCCGTGAGGCCACCGATCCCCGCCCCGATGACAAGAGCCTTGCGGCGTCTCGTGTGCTGTGTCATGTCACTCTCCTTCGGATACGGAAGGGCTTGGCGGAACGGGGCTCGACGGAGCAGAGCCCGGCGGAGCAGAGGCCGGCGGAACGGGGTCGGAGGTGCCCGCCCGGGCCAGCGCGGCCACGATCCCGGCCACCTCGCGCACATGCGGCTCCTCCATCAGCGTGAGGTGGTCGCCGGGCACCGCGACGACCTCCACCACCCCGCCGGTCATGGAGTGCCAGCCGTTGGCCGGGTCCTCGTACCGGGTGCCCGCCGTGCTGTGCATCGGCAGGAGCACCTGCGGCAGCGGCTCGGTCGCCCGGAGCACGGTGATGTCGACGGACGCGGCATCGGGCTGGTACGTGAGCGTGGACCGCCAGTGCGCCGCGTACATCTCGAACAGCCGGCGCACCAGGGCCCCGTTGCTGTCCGCGGGCAGCACCCCCAGGTCGGCGGCGAATCCGGCGATGAACGTGAACTTCTCTTCGAGAGTGGTGAGTTCTTCGGGGACGTCCACCTTCGGGGCGTCGCCGCCGCGCCCCAGCAGCAGCAGTTCCCAGAAGAACCACCCGAGGAGCGCGTCGTCGGAGTACGCCACGCGCCGGGATTCCGGGCCGAGCGCGACGGTGTCCAGCAGGATGACCTTGCCGACCTCCTCCCCCGCCGCCCGGAGCTGCCGGGCCATCTCGAAGGCGACGAAGCCGCCGAAGGACCAGCCGCCGAGGGTGTACGGGCCTTCCGGCTGGACCCGCCGCATGGCGGCGATGTAGCCGGCGGCGATGCCGGGTATCGAGTTCAGCGGTGTGGTGCCCACATCGCCGCCGGCGGCCTGGAACGCGTACAGCGGCTGGTCCTCGGGCAGGTGCCGGGCGAAGGGGATGTAACACAGCACGTTGCCGCCCATGGGGTGGACGAGGAACAGCGGCCGCCTGGTACCGGCCGGGCGGATCGGTACGAGCGGCTCGAAGCGCGGTGCGGTGGCACCGGACCGCAGCAGCTCCGCCAGGGCGGCCACGGTGGGTGCGGCGACGAACGCGGAGATGGGGACGGTGACCCCGTACCGCTGCTCGATCAGGACGACGAGCCGCATCGTGGTGATGGAGGTGGCGCCCAGCTCGAAGATGGAATCGTCGACCCCGATCCCCCCGACGCCGAGCAGTTCGCCGATCACGGCCGCGAGGGCGCGTTCCAGCGCGTCGCGGGGTGGCGTCGTGTCCCGCGGTACGGGCCGGGTGAGGGGCAGGGTGCGCAGCGCCTGGTCGTCGCGTTTGCCGCTCGGGGTCAGCGGCATGCGGGGCAGCCACTCGAAGTGCGTCGGGACCATGTACGGCGGCAGCGTCGTGTGCAGTTCCTCCCGCAGCCCGCGCAGGTCGGTCCGGTCGGCGGAGCCGACCAGGAAGGCGACGAGCGACATCTCCCCGGCCGCCTGCTCCCTGGCCACCACCGCGGCCTCCTGGACGCTGACGGCCGGGTGCCGGGCCGCGACGCGGCCGATGGCCAGTTCGGTCTCGGCGGGTTCGACGCGGTAGCCGCGCACCTTGACCTGGGCGTCGGAACGCCCCGCGCAGACGATGGCCCCACCGGGGAGGACGAAGCCCAGGTCACCGGTGCGGTACGCGATCCGGTGCGTGGTGCCGGTGCCGGTGTCGGTGTCGGTGTCCGGGGGGAGGGCGGCGAAGCGTTCGGCGGTCAGCTCCGGGTCGCCGAGGTAGCCGTCCGCGAGACAGACGCCGGAGATGTGGATTTCGCCCTGCACGCCGACCGGCACGGGGCGCCCCCGCCCGTCCAGTACCCGGACCTCGGCGCCGTCGATGGGGCTGCCGATCGGAGCGAGCGCGGGGAACCCGGCCGGATCGCCCGTCATGGTGTGGCTGGTCACCACGTGCGACTCGGTCGGACCGTACTGGTTCTCCAGGAGCGCTCCGGGCAGGGTGCCGAGGAACCGGCGGATCGCGTCGGTCACCCTCAGCGGCTCGCCGGAGGAGATCACCACGCGGAGCCGGCGCGGGGCGAGCCCGTGGGCGACCGATGCCTCGGCGAGTTGCTGGAGGGCGACGTACGGCAGGAAGATCCGTTCCACCCCGTCCGCGTCGAGCAGTCGCGACAGGGCGGCCATGTCCCGGCGCTCGGACTCGGAGACCACCCGCAGGGTGCCGCCGGAACAGAGGGTGGAGTAGATCTCCTGGAAGGAGACGTCGAAGCTGAGCGGCGCGTACTGCGCCGTGACGCCGCCGACGGCACCGCCGGCCTGCCGGGTCTGCCAGTCGATCAGGTTCGCCAGGGAGCGGTGCGGCATGGCGACGCCCTTGGGCCGGCCCGTGGAGCCGGAGGTGAACAGGATGTACGCGAGGCTGTCGGGATCGAGGGGGCCCGGCGGCAGAACGGCGGGCACGGGCTGGTCGGGCGCTTCCTGCTCGGGCGCGGGCCGGTCGGAGAAGAGCGACTCCGCCAGGAGGACCAGGCCGGGGTCGGCGACGAGGTGGGCACGGGAGTGCTCCGCGATCACCCGGAAGGGCCGGGCCTGCTCCAGCATGGTGGCGAGCCGGGCCCGCGGATAGCTCGTGTCCAGCGGGACGCTCGCGGCACCGGCCCTGGCGACACCGAGGATCACGGCGATCGCCTCCGGCGACCGGTCCATGGCGATCCCGATCCGGGCACCGGGCCGGACGCCGGTCGCGAGCAGCCGCCCGGCCACCCGCTCCGCGGCCCCGTCCAGCTCCCGGTAGGTCCACTGCCGGCGCTCCCCGCCGCTGCCGGCCATGACGGCGACGGCGTCCGGGGTCTCGGCGGCCTTCCGGCCGAAGAGCCCCACGACGTCGGCCGGCGCGGCGGTGCCGCGGCCCGCCCGGGAGGGCGCGGCGGGCAGGAAGTCGTGCCCGGGGGCCTCGTCCGGATGCGTGACGATGCGGTGGAGCACGTCCGCGTACGTGTCGGCGAAGAGCTCCGCCTGCGCCGGGGTGAACGTGCGGCCGTCGCCGTCGACCCGCAGCCCGAGGCGGCCGTCGACCGGGTCCGTGAAGGCGTTGACCAGCAGCTGGAAGTTGGTCTCCTCCCAGGCCAGGAAGGACTCCAGCCGGACCTCGGGCAGCCGCAGCACGTCGGAGAGCACGTGGAAGTGGACGTAGTTGAAGGCGGTGTGGAGCACGGTGGCGCCGCCGAGGTCCTCCTGCATCGCGCTCAGCGGATAGTGCTGATGGGCGTGGCCGGAGCGTTCCTGGTGGAACAGTGCCCGCACGGCTTCGAGCCGGCTGCCCGGGGCGGGACGGTCACGGCCCTCCAGCCGTACGGGGACGGTGTTCAGGAAGAGCCCGCTCATGCGGTCCGCGCCGTCCCGCTCCGGCCGGCCGTGGGTGATCAGCCCGACGGCGAGGTCCCCGTCGCGTGGGGAGAACACCTGCAGCGACTGGCAGTACGCGGCGAAGAGGACCGACTTCACGGGTACGGCGTGCCGGCGGGAGAACGCGCGTACCCGCTCGGCCAGTTCGGCCGGGAGCACGGCGTGGTGCACGACCGCCCGGCCACCGCGGGGCGGCTCGGCCGAGGCGAAGCCGTCGAGCCGCAGGGCCTTGGTGCCGGCGAGCACGCCCGCCCAGTGGTCCCGCGCGTCCCGGTCCGCGAGCGCCGCGCGCTCGGCCCGTACGTGGTGGGCCGGGCTCGGGTGCGGACCGGGCGGGACGGGGCCGATGTCCGCCCCGGCGGAGTGCAGGTAGTCCCGCAGGAGCTCGCTCAGGAGGCCCGCGACACTGCCGCCGTCCAGCAGGGCGTGGTGGAAGCTGAGGACCAGGTCGACGCCGCTCTCGCGGACGTGGGCCCGGAAGAGGTACAGCGGTGCCTTCCCGAACCGGTACCGGTGGAAGCGGCGTTGCTCGACATGCGCCCGGACGGCCGCGTCGGCCTCGTCGGGCCGGAGCCCCCGCAGGTCGACGGTCTCCAGGCCACCGGTGATGCCCGGGTGCACGACCTGCATCGGTTCCGCGCAGCCGCCGAGGTCGAAGGAGGAGCGGAGCGCGGGGTGCCGTGCGACCAGACGGTCGAAGGCCTGCCGGAAGCGGTCCTCGTCCCACGCCATCGCCAGGCGGTACTGGAACACGTCGTGGTAGACGGCGGAGTCCTCGTACTGGCGGCTGTGGTAGACGAGGCCGAGCTGCAGCCGGGTGAGCGGGAAGGCGTCGACGGCGCCCTCCAGCCGCGCCCGGTCCACCCGCGACACGAGTTCGAACGGAGCCGGTTCGGTGTCGGCCCCGGTGTCGGCGACCGTGGTGGCGCGGGCGGCGAGTGCCGCCACCGTCGGATGCCAGACGAGGTCGTTGAGCGCGAAGTGGATGCCGCGCCGCTCGGCCAGCGCCCGGATGCGGATCATCAGGATCGAGTCGCCACCGAGGGCGTAGTAGTCGTCGTGGACGGAGATGGGCCCCGTGCCGAGCACCTCGGCCCAGATCCCGGCGAGGACGGCCTCGGCCTCGGTACGGCGGGAGGGGTCGTCCTCCCGCCGGTCGGAGCCCGGCTCCGGGTCGGGGAGCCGGTTCCGGTCGGCCTTGCCGTTCGGGGTCAGCGGAATCCGGTCGAGCGGGACGAGCCGGGCCGGGAGCATGAACTGCGGCAGGAACCCGGCCAGTTGCTCACGGAGTCCCGCCGGGTCGGGGGCGGGATCGCCGGCGACGTAGTACCCGGCCAGGAAGGCCCCCCCGTCCGGGCGGGTGCGGTGCACGACGACGGCGTCACGCACGCCCGGAAGCCGCGAGAGGGCGTCCTGGACCTCGCCGAGTTCGACCCGGTTGCCACGGATCTTGACCTGGTCGTCCACGCGGCCGAGATATTCGAGGTTGCCGTCGGCGAGCCGGCGGGCGAGATCGCCCGTACGGTACAGCCGGCCGCCGGGCACGAGCGGCTCGGTGCGGAACTTCTCCCGGGTCAGTTCCGGGCGGCCGAGGTAGCCGCGGGCGAGCCCGACACCGCCGATCCACAGTTCGCCCGGGACACCGACCGGTTGCGGCGTCCCGTTGGGAGCCATGACATACAGGTCGGTGTTGTCGATGGGGCGCCCGATCGGGACCCTGGCGACGGGCCCGGCCGCTCCTCCGGGGCACTCGTACACCGAGACGTCGACGGTGGCCTCCGTCGGGCCGTACAGGTTGACGAGTACGGGCGGTTCGCCCGTCTCCCCGCCGGCGCCGAAGACCCGGTGGAACTGCTCGACCCGCGCCGGAGGCAGCGCCTCGCCGCTGCAGAAGACCCGGCGCAGCGTCCGGGCGCCGCCGCGGAGGCCGGGGTTCTCCTCCAGCAGGTCGAGGAAGGGGCCCAGCATGGACGGCACGAAGTGCAGCACGCTGACGTTGCGGTCCGCGACGCTCCGCAGGATCTGCCGGGGGTCCTTCTCGTCGCCCGGCGGCAGGAGGGCGACCCCCGCGCCCTCGATGCCCCACCAGAAGAGTTCCCACACCGATACGTCGAAGGAGGCGGGTGTCTTCTGCAGCAGAACGTCGTCGGTCCCGATCGGGTAGGCCCGCTGCATCCAGGCGAGCCGGTTCACCACGGAGTGGTGTTCGACCATCACGCCCTTCGGCTGCCCGGTCGAACCGGAGGTGTAGATGACGTACGCGAGAGCGCGGCCGTCGCCGACCGGCTCCAGGGGGCCCTCCGGACCGTGCAGAAGGTCGTCGGTCCGGAGCACGGGGGCGTCCGTCGCCGGGAGGTCCGCGTCCGCGTCGACCAGCACGACCTTCGCCCCGCTGTCCGCCAGCACGAAGGCGACCCGCTGGGCGGGGTATCCGGGGTCGACGGGAACATAGGCGCCACCGGACTTGAGCACGCCCAGCACGGCGGCCAGTTGACGGGGGCTCCGCTCCATGAGGACGGCCACCCGGTCGTCCGGGCCGACACCGCGGGCTCTCAGCGCGCGGGCGACCTGGTTGGCGCGGGCATCGAGCCCGGCGTAGGTGAGCACGCCGCCGTCCGCCGCGAACACCGCGGGCTGGTCGGGCACCCGCGCGGCCCGCTCCTCGAACAGGCCATGCAGGGTCTTCCCGGCGGCGTACGGCACCCGCGGACCACGGGCGAGGCGCAGCATCGTCTCCTGCTCGGAGTCGGTGAGCACCCCCAGTTCCCGGGCGGGGCGTTCCGGCTTTTCGAGCCCCTGGGTGAGGAGTTCGGTGAGATGCCCGGCCACCGAGGCGATGGGGAGGTCCGCGTCGAACACGTCCAGGGCATGGTTCAGGTCGATGGTCAGATCCGTCGTACCGGGGAAGACCGTGACGTTGACGGAGAGCGCCTCCCGGTCGTGCGGCGGCGCGAAGTGCCGGGCCGGCGCGATGTCGACGCCGTCCAGCCGGGTCAGCTGCTTCAGCGGCAGGTACGAGAACGTGACGTCGAAGAGCCTGCGTTCACGGGTCCCGGTGGCGGCGGTGAGCCCCCGTAGGGCCTCACCGGCCGGCAGCCGCTGGTGCTCCTGCAGCGCCGCGATCGATTCCTGCACGTCGGCGACGATGTCGGCGAGTGCCTTGTCTTCCGGTACGTCGATCCGCAGCGCGTGCGTGGTGGCGTACAGCGTGACCACCGCCAGTTCGTCCCTGGTCCGGCGGTTCAGCAGCGGCACCCCGACCACCGCGTGATCGGTCCGGTGGACCCGGGCCAGGTAGACGCCGAGTGCGGCCAGCAGCCAGGTGAAAGGCGAGCCGCCCTGCTTCTTCATGCGCTCGACGAGGTGGGCCTCGACGGTGAACGAGTGCTGGCCGAAGCCGGGACGGACCGGCGTTCCGGGCCCACCGCGCGCCGGAGCCGGGGCCTGGGTGGTCGCATCCGGTCGGCGGGGGAAGAAGGCCGGCTCCATGCCGGAGAGTGCGGCGAGGTGGAAGGAGTGGTCCTTCTCGTGGTCCGGGGAGGAGAAGTACGCGGCGCGTTCCCGGGCCACGGCCAGGACGGACGGTGCCGGTCCGGGGGTCGGGGGCCGCTCTCCCCTGCCGCGCCGGGCGTAGTCCTTCAGGATCTCGTTGCGGAGACGGTCGGCGGCCCAGCCGTCGACGAGGAGATGGTGGAACGTGATGTGGAGGTACTGGACGCTGTCGCTCTCGCGGAGCACCGCCGCTTCGAAGAGCGGGCGGTCGAACAACGGGAACGGAGTGGCTCTCGCGGTCTCGCGCCAGGCGCGGCACGCCGCGGCCGGATCGGGTTCCCGGGCGAAGTCGATCAATCGGACGACGGATTCCCCGGGCTCCGTGCCGGGGTGATCGGCCAGCCACTGTAAGGGGACGCCCTCGCGTTCGTCGAAACGCAGCCGGAAGGTGTCGTGGCGCTCCAGCGCGCGAACCATGCACAGCCGGAGAAGTTCGAGGTCCATGCGGCCGGTGAACCTCTGGTACATGGCCGTGACGAATTGCGGGCTGCCCGGCGACTGGGCCTCGGCGGCCCAGATGTCCAGTTGATAGGGCGTCAGTGGGCGGGGTTCGGTGGGCGCGTCGTTTTCCGGCGGTGGCACGGTCGATTCGGGCGGACTCTGCGAACTCATTACTGCATCCCCCTGCCTGTTGGTCAACGTCTTCACGGTCCGTTACACAGGTGAGCAAAGGTTTGTCGCGAGGCGGTCGACGATCCGGCGGCCGGACAAGGAAAAGCCGCCTGCGGCGAGCACCGGCGACGGTCGGCACGCTCGGCACGGGTGGAACACCGCACGGCGGCCGCAAAGGAGCGAATTCATCGCCGAAACAGCCGGTGTGACCCGGGATCGATTTTCGGGCGCTTTACCGCTGCCCGACCGCCTCGTGCGCCGGGCGGGAAACACCATTCATGATCCCGCGTGAAACCAGGGTCAGAACAGACGAATGCTTTCAAACAGCGTGATCACACGCCTCCCCGCCCCCTGGGTCTTGGCGATTTGGCGCAGCCAGGCGCCCCTCCCCGTCTGATGCAATCATCGCCGCCCCTAGGGATGATATGGAGATTTTCTAAATGCCGTCAAGAGAAAAATGGGGCGCGAGGGACGTGGACGAAGGTCTGCGCCGGTCGGGTCAGGGCCCGGCCGGCCGCCCGGTTCCCGCCCCGGGCGGGCGGCCCCTCCCGGTGATCACCGCTCGACGGGCGCCCCTGGTCCAGGGGGGCCGGCCGGTGCTCCGTGGGAGGCGAGGAGGTGTGCGACCGGATCGGCGCTGCCCGACGTGCTCAGTTCCTGCACCAGCTCGCAGTTCCTGGCGATCCGGTCGGCGACCCACGCGCGCAGCCACTCGGACAGCTGCGGAAGCGGCAGGTCGGACGGGGCCAGTCCGGCGAGCACACAGCCGGTTGCCGCCGCACCGCCGACGTTGACGACCACGTCCGGCAGTACGGTGTGACCGGACTCGCGCAGCAGCCGGCGGGCCGGTGCGGTGCAGCTCATGTTTCCGCCCTCGACCACCATCCGGGCCCGGACCGCGGGCACCGCGTCCTCGTCGACCGCGAAGGCGGATGCCGCCAGCACCAGCACGTCGGCGTCGACGTGCAGCCACGCCTGCCCGGGCCCGTGGACCCTGACCTCCGCGGGCAGCCGCGTCCGGTCGATCGTGCCGTCGCCGCTGGTGAGCGCGGTGAGTTCGGCGACGGGCAGTCCGCGCTGATCCTCGACGGTGCCCCGTACGTCGGCCACCGCCACCACCCGGTGGCCATGGGCGGCCAGGTGGCCGGCCACCGCGCGCCCGACGGTGCCGAAACCCTGGATCGCGATGCGCTGCGGGGTTCGCGCACCGGAGGCACGCAGCGCGCCGAGCACCGCGACGGCCACCCCGAACCCGGTGATGTCGGCCATGTGGTCCCACAGTTCGGCCCAGCCGACGGTGAGGCGGGTGGTGCCGGCCCGGCGGGCGACGTCGTATCCGGCGGCTTCGAAGGCCAGTTGCCGGTCGGCGTAGGTGGTGCCCTGGTCACAGCCCAGGTACACCCCGCCGTGCAGGAGCGGGGCGGCGGCGCGGCCGAACCCCCGCATCACCGTACGCCGCTCGACGGCGGCCCCCGGGACGGGCGCGATGCCGGCCTTGGCGCCACCGATGGGGAGGCCGACCAGCGCCAGCTTCTGGGTCATCGCCCTGGCGAGGTGGGCGAGTTCCCGCTCGGTCACCGTCGGGGTCATCCTGGTGCCTCCCAGGGCCAGCCCGTCGACCATGGAGTCGACGACGACCCATCCTCGCGCTTCGCACCCCGGCATGTTCAACGTGGTGGAGAGCATGGGCCCGGTCACCCGGCGCGCACCGGGCCGGGGCAGTGCCTGGTTCACCGCGCACCGGTTTCCGGAGCGGTCCGCAGGCTCCGGGGGCGCATGTCGGTCCAGACGCGTTCGATGTGCGCGAGGCAGTCGTCCTTCGCGCCGCGCACACCGACCTCGCGCCAGCCCGCCGGCGGCTCGCGGTCGGCGGACCAGATCGAGTACTGCTCCTCGTCGTTGACGACGACCTTCCACTGCTCGGGTGCTTCGCCGGTCATGCCGTTACCTCCAGGTGTCGGTGGTTGCACGGTCCGCCGGGCGGCGGGCCGGTGGGGCCGGTGGGGCCGGTTCGCGGCCGGCGCCGCGGCGGGCGTCGAAGTCGTCCAGCCAGCCCGGCAGGCTGGCGGCGCGCAGGAGGCCCGTCCCGATGAGCACACCGGCGAAGCCCTCCCGGAGCAGCCGGGCGGCGTCGTCCGGGCGCTGGATGGCACCGGCGCTCACCGCGCACCGGGTACCGCTGCTCAGCACCGCGGGCAGCAGCGACGTACTGCGCCCGAGGTCGCCCGCGCCGCGTTCGCGGGTGGCGATGTCCTTGTTGTTCACCGCGACCACGCACTCCTCGGCGCGTGGCAGGCGGCGGATCTCCTCCTCGGTGGTCACCTCGACGAACGGCGTCAGGCAAAGCCGCAGGCTGACGTCGATCAGGTGGCCCAGGGTGGACCGCGGCAGCAGCCCGGCGGTGAGCAGGACGGCGGACGCGCCGCTCTCGCGGGCCTGGACCAGCTGGCTCCGGCGGGTCAGGAAGTCCTTCTGCAGCACGGGGAGATCCGTCGCTTCCACGACCTCGCGCAGCAGGTCCCGGGTGCCGCCGAACCATCGCCCGGTCACCACGGAGAGGCACGGCGCGCCGGTGTCCTGGTAGTCGGCGACCAGGCGGGCGACCGATCTGCCGCCGAACAGATCGCGGCCGTCGGCGTCCTGCCGCTTGAGTTCCATGATCACCGGTCGGCGGGCGTCCAGCAGCGCTTCGGCGAACCCGGCCGTCATGGGGCCGCCCCGGTGTCGTCCGGCGCCCGCCAGCCCCGCCGCACCGCCGTGACCCGGTCGGCCCGCAGCCGTCCGGCGGGGTCTCTGGCCGCGGTGTCCACGTCGATCCCCAGGAACAGGGGGTGTTCCACCACGGCCCGGTAGCCCTCCCGGTTGCCGGCCGAGATGCCGCCGGCGAGCAGGAACGGTCGCGAGATGCGGTCCGCGATCTCAAGGACGGCCCCGCGGTCCACCTGCCGCCCGGTACTGCCGATCCGGCCGTCCTCGGCGACCGCGTCCAGCAGGAAGAGGTCCGTTCCGGCCCGCTCGTACGCCGCGATCAGGGACCGCTCCGCGCGGGTGTCCGCGCCTACGTGCAATACCTTGATCACGTCGAGATCCGCGGCGCTCTTCAGCGCGCGGACCATGCCCGGCGACTGGTAGCCGTGCAGTTGGACGCACCGCACCCGTGCACCGGCCGCCGCCTCGCGCAGTGCCCCGGCGTCGTTGAGGAAGGTGACGAGTACCGGCCGCAGCCGGGCCGTGCGGTGCGCGGCCGCGGCCAGTACCGACAGCTCAGCGGCCGACAGCTCCGCCCGGCCCCCGGGGATGCCGTGCCACAGGCCGACGAGATCGGCTCCGGCGGTGTCGAGCACCTCCACGTCCCGCGCCGAGGTGGCTCCGCATATCTTGACCAGCATCAGGCGTCACAGCCCCATCATCGCCGCGATGCGGTTGCGCTGGATCTCCGAAGTACCCGAGTAGATCGGGCCGGCCACCGCGTCACGCACGTCCTTCTCCAGGCCGTACTCGGTCAGGTACCCGCTGCCGCCGAAGATCTGCACGGCCGCCAGCGCGGAGGCGAGGTTGCTCTCACTGGCGAGCAGCTTGCTGACGGCGATGTCCGTCGTGACGTTCTCGCCGTCCGTCAGCCGGACCGCCGTGTCGTAGAGCCATTTCCGCGCGGTGTCCAAGCCGATCCTCATGTCCACGATCTTGTTGGAGATCGACTGGTACGAGCCGATCGGCCGGCCGAACTGGACTCGTTCCTTGGCGTATTCGACGCAGCGGTCGAGCCGGTACCGCATCTGTCCGGTGGTGATGACGAAGGAGCAGAGGATCTCCCACTTCATCACGTGGTCCAGGATCAGGAACCCGGAGCCGACGCGGCCGATCACGGCGGACGCGGGGATTCTGCAGTCGTCGAAGTGCAGCTCGCCCAGCGGCGAGGTTCGCAGCCCCATCTTGCCGACGGGTGCCCCGACGACCAGCCCAGGGGTGTCCCGCTCCACGAGGAAGGAGGTGATGCCGAGTGGCCCGCCGTCCGGGTGGGTGCGGGCGTAGACCACGAACACGTCGGCCACCGGGCCGTTGCTGACGAAGGACTTGCCGCCCCGCAGCACGAAGCCGTCGTTCTCGCGGGTCGCCGTGGTCCTCATGGCCAGCGCGTCGGAGCCGCTCTCGGTCTCGCTGATCGCGTGTGCCCCGATCGTTTCCCCCGAACAGATCCCGGGCAGGTAGCGCTCCTTGAGCTCCCGCGACCCGAACCGTTGCAGTGGAACGCCCGTACTGACCATATGGGTGGCGACCGAGAAATTCAGTCCGCCGTCACGGCACTTCGCGCCGAGCTCTTCGAGCACGTACATGGTGGTGAGCAGATCCTGGCCGAGCCCGCCCCACTGCTCGTCGAACGGCAGACCCAGGATTCCGGACCCCTGGACCAGCTTCCACTCGTCCCGCGGAAACACGCCTTCCGCGTCCCGTTCGAGGTGGCCCGCGCTGAGCTCTTCGCACCAGCGGCCGAGCCCCTGGCGCAGGGCGGTCTGGTCGGCGTTCCATCCGATCACGTGTCAGCCCCGTCAGTACTGGGAGAAATCGGCCGAGTCCAGGCTGTGCCGTTCGCCTCCGCGCAGCGCGGGCGAGAACACGCACACCAGGCGGAGGTCCTCCTCCTGGCCGGCGATCAGGAAGTGGGCGTCATGCTGGTCGAGCGCGTAGAACGTGCCCGGTTCGATCGGGTGGGAGGTGCCGGCGGAATCCACCACCTCTCCCGTTCCCTTGATGCAGTAGCAGGCTTCCAGGTGACGCCGGTACTCCAGCCTCGACTTGGTCCCGGCGCGCACGGTGGTGTCCGTCATCGAGTAGCCCATGCCGTCGGATTCGAGAAGGAACCTGCGGCTGAGCCCGTTGCCCCAGTCCACGGTCGTCACCTCGTCAAGGCGTCGGACAATCATCGGGTGTACCTCCTACCAGCTTGCTGAACAGGGTGAAAGGGTGTGCAGAAAGGCCTGGAACTCCTCGACCACGTCGGCCCGTTCGGCGAGGGCGTGCTCGACGCGGGCGACCCCGGCGCTGCCCACGACCGCGGCGTCGGCACCGAGGCCGTGCAGCACGGCGATGTCGGCCCCTGAGCGGACCCCGAATCCGACGGCGATCGGCACGGTGGCCGCTTTGCGCAACACCGCCAGTGCGGTGGCCAGTTCCTGGTGACCGGTGGTGAGTGTGCCGCCGCTGCGGCCGTAGTGGGCCACCAGATACAGATACGCGGAGGCGCATTCGGCGGCCTCGGCCTTCACCTCGGCCGCCGACGTGGCGTAGCAGGTGGCGACCAGGGGCAGCCCGGCCTCCCGCACCGCTTCGAGACAGCTCGCCCGCAGCCGCGGCGGCAGGCCATGGACCAGCAGCCCGTCGGCACCCGAGTCGGCGACCCGGCGGACGAAGCCGGGCATGGACAGGGGTCTGACCGTGTGGCTCCAGTCGGCCAGCAGTGCCACCCGCAGGTGGCGCAGCCGGGGCTGGATCCCGCCGAGGAAGTCGAGCACCTCGTCGAGTCCGGCACCGCCTGCCAGTGCCCGTCGCGCCGACCGGCGGATGACCGCTCCGTCGGTGACGGAGTCGGGAAAGGGCACCGCCAGTTCCAGGCAGTCCACCCGGCGGTCGTCGAGCATCCGCATGAGGTCGGCCAGTACGGGCAGTGGCGGGTCTCCGGCGTTGAGGAACACCGCCAGGCCGGGCCGGTCCGGCGGTCGGCGCGCGAAGAACCCGCTCACCGCGCACCTCCCCCGTCCGCCGCCCTGCGTACCGGCCGCGCGCGCAGGCGATGGACGAGGTCGCGTGCGGCGCCGCCGCGCAGTACGTCTTCGGCCGCCTTGACCGCCTCCGTCCACTCGCCGATCAGCCCGCTCGCGACGGCCAGTGCGGCGGCGTTCAGCGCGACGGTCCGCGTCGCGAGCCCCGGACCGCTTCCGGACAGCACGCCGAGGAAGTGGTCAACCACCTCTGCCCTGCCGCTGGCCGGCCGCAGTTCGGCGATCCCGCCGGAGGCCGGACCGGGAGCGTCGGCTCGCAGACGGATCTCGCCGGTGCCGTCATTGGTGTGGATGACGTTGTCGACGGAGCTGACCAGCTCGTCGATTCCCAGCCCGTTCGAGCACAGCCAGATCCTCCGGTCGGCAACGGTGGCGGCGACCTGCCGCAGAGCCGGCAGCAGCGAATGGTCCGAGACGCCCACGAGCTGGGAGGAGACCGGCATCGCGGCCAGGAAGGGGCCGACCGCGTTGATGAAGCCGCCGATCATCCGCAGATCCATCGGCACGATGCTCCTGGCCAGCGCCGCCACCTCGCGCGGGTACACGAAGTGCCCCGGGAAGGCGATGCCGAAGCGCTCCAGCATGGCATCGGTCTGCTCGTACGAGGTGGTCAGCCCGATGCCGAGACGGTCGAGCAGATCGAAGGAGCCGCAGGTGCTCGCATGGGCGCGGGATCCGGTCTTGACGATGCGGACACCCAGGGCGGCGGCGACGAACGCCGCCGCCGTGGAGATGTTGAACGTGGCCGGCCCGCCTCCGGTGCCGACGATGTTGGCCGTGTTGTCCAGCCGGGCGGCGACCGCCGGCCGGCGCTCGTCGAGCGAGCGGAGCATCCCGATCAGCGTGTCCTGATCAGGCATCCGGGTGGACAGCGAGGTCAGCAGGGCCACCGTCTCGCCGGGCCGGAGAGCGCCGTCCCGCAACTGGTCCCAGAAGGACCGCCACATCTCCTGATCGACGGGGCGGTCGCGGCCGATCAGCGCACGCAGCACCTCGTGCACGGCTAGCGGGAGTCCGGCCGGCACAGCTGGGCGTGCTCGATGAACCTGCTGATCGAGCCGACGGAGCGGAAGCTGTCCGGGTCGAGGTCGAGGTCCTCGACGCACAGGTCGAACCGGTCCTCCAGCCAGGCCATCGTCTTGAGCAGACCGAGGCTGTCGATGACCCCGCCGTCCACGAGATCGTAGTCCGGGTCCAGCTCGCTCGCGCCGACGTCCGGCAGGAACTCCTCGATGATGAACTGCTTGACAACCGCGGCGTGTTTCACGTGGGCGTTCCTTCGTTTGGCTGTGCCGAGGAGCAGGCGCGCTCGACGAGCGTGTGGTCGATCTTTCCGGTGGACGTCCTGGGCAGCGGGTCGTCCACGATCCGCAGGGCCGAGGGGACGGCGGTGAGCGGAAGCCGCCGGGCACAGTGCTGACGGAGCGTCAGAGTGTTCAGCGTGCTGGCCGGGGCGCGTCGGACCACGCTTCGCAGCAGGCGGCCGGCCACCGGATCGGGCACCGCCACCACGGCCGCCTCGACGACGTCGGGATGGTCGAGCAGCACCTGCTCGACCTCATGGGTGTTGACCCGTACGCCGCGGACCTTGACCTGGTGGTCGTTTCGGCCTTCCAGGGTGATGCGGCCGTCCCGGTCGCGCCGCACGAGGTCGCCACTGCGGAAGTAGCGCAGTGTCTCCGGCCCATGGGGGTGGGTCGCGAACCTGTCCGTGTCCTGTTCCCGGCCGAGGTAACCGTCGGTCTGAAAAGGCGTCGCGACATGGAGCTCGCCGGCTCCCGGCCCGGTCAGGACCGTGCCGTCGGCGCCGACGATCACCGCGTGGACCCCGGGCAGCGGGCGGCCGATCGGGACGGGGGCGCCCGTCGGCTCGGTGCCGTCGACCTCGTACATGAAGCTGTCGTTGGTCTCGGTGCAGCCGTAGACGTTGTAGAGCCGCGCGTTGGCGAACAACCGTGGCAGTTCGGCGAGGCAGCGGGCGGGCAGGCTGTCACCGGTGAAGATGACGTGCTCGACCGTGTCGAGCGACCGGTCGCGTTCCGCGGCCGCGTCGATCAGCAGCCGGAAGAACATCGGCACCGCCTGGACGAGCTGGACCTCATGGCGGGAGACGAGATCGAGCAGGTGGCCCGCCTGGAGGGCCTGCGCCGGGTCGACCAGGACGACGCGGCCGCCGTGCCTGAGCGTGGTCCAGATGTCCAGCAGGCACAGGTCGAAGTTGAGCGGGGCGTAGTTGAGCACCGTCGTTCCCCGACGGATACCGAACTGCTCGCCGGCCCAGGTGGTGAAGCGGTCCACCGCCCCCGTGCTCAGTGGCACGATCTTCGGCTGTCCGGTGGAGCCGGAGGTGGTGAACATGAAGGACACGTCGGCCGGCTCCGTGCGGCGTGGCGCCACCAGACCCGTCGGCCCCGTCGGCGGATCCGACGGAACCGGCCCGGGCCCGGAGGCCGGGGGGCTCTCCGGCGACAGCACGTGCCGGATGCCGGCCTGCTCGAACAGCCCGTGCGGCGATCGCGGCGCCGGTGCCGGCAGCAGCAGGAAACGCCGCCCTTCCATCAGGCAGGCGAGCACCAGGGCGATCGCCGCGGGCGACTTGGCGGCCAGGATGCCGATCGGCTCGTCCGCCTCCGGGGCGAGCCGGGTGATCCGGACGCGCTCCCGGTCCGCCAGCTCATGGAGTTCACGGTAGGTCGTCTCTTCTCCGTGCCACACCAGCGCCGGATCATCAGGGTGACCGGCGGCGTGCGAGACAAATGAACTCACCAGATTCTGCTGCGGCATCATGACTTCTCCGAGTCCAGGCAACGGGTTCACTCAAATAATTCGGACCCAATGACGACCCGGTACGAAAGGGCCCTGCCCGACCGGCCCCCGGCGGCAAAAGAACTATCACATGGCACCTTCCCCGCAGAAGTGGGTTCACAGAAGCCGTCGATGACTGCACGTCAGGGCAGACTGGGCTGCCCGTCAGGGCGATGCTATCCGTCGAGCGTGTTCGATCAACATAAGTTCCCTGGTTGATCGGCGTAAAGATCCCTTGACGCCCCCTTTCCCCCCTCTTGATCTTGCGGAGCGGGACGAGCGTCACCTAGCATCCGCCGTACTGTTCGCAAAGTGGCGAATCAGCGAGGGGATTTCCATGTCGTCGAAAGTTCCCCGATCGCCGTGAAAGGTGGACCCGTCATGCCTGGCCCCGATCGGCACGTGAACGCTCCGGCAGTACTGTCGTTCGCGCAGCAACGACTGTGGTTCCTCGACCAGTTGCGGCCGGGCCGGCCGGACCACAACGTCCCGACCGCGGTTCGCCTGCGGGGCCGGCTGGAACAAGCGGCGCTCGTGCGGGCGCTGACCGAAGTCGTGCGACGCCACGAGGTGTTGCGCAGCAGACTCGTCGTCGTACACGACAGCCCGTACCAAGTCACGGAGCCGGACGAGACGTTCGTGCCGGCGATCACCGATCTGACGCACTTACCGGCGGCGCGGGCGCGGGAACGGGCCCACGAGCTGGTGGCCGCCGACGCGGCGGTCCCGTTCGACCTCGGAGCCGCGCCGATGCTGCGGGCCCGGCTGATCCGAACCGCCCAGGACGACCACCTGTTGCTGCTGGTGATCCATCACATCGCCTGTGACGGCTGGTCGCTGTCGGTGCTGTGGCAGGAGTTCTCCGCCGCGTACCGGGCCGCCCTCGACGACCGGCCGGCCGCCTTGCCGGAACTGCCCGTCCAGTACGCGGACTTCGCCGACTGGCAACGGAGCCACCAGGCCGGCGCGGCACTGAACGACCAACTCGCCTACTGGCGTGAGCGGCTGGCCGACCGGAGCCCTGTGGCGTTCCCGACGGACCGGCCCCGCCCCGCGCTCTGGTCGGGCCGGGGCGACCAGGTCGGGATCGAGATCCCCGCAGAGCTCACGGACCGGATCCGGGCGCTGGGGCGCACCCACGAGGTGACGCCGTTCATGACGCTGCTGGCCGCCTTCCAGGTCCTGCTCGCGCGCTGCACGGGACAGCCCGACGTGCCGGTGGGGACACCGATCTCCGGGCGGACCCGGATCGAGGTGGAGCCACTGATCGGCTTCTTCGTCAACACGCTCGTCCTGCGTACCGACCTGTCGGACGACCCCGGCTTCACCGACGTGCTCGCCCGCGTACGGCGACACGCGGTGGAGGCCTACGCCCATCAGGACGTTCCCTTCGAGCGGCTGGTGGAGGAGCTGCGGCCCGAACGCGACCTCGGCCAGCACCCGTTGTTCACGGTCATGTTCCAGCTGGACGAGCCGTCCGCGCTCCCGGCCGGCCTTCCGGGGCTTGAGGTGAGTGCCCATCAGGTCCCCAACACCGTGGTGAAGTTCGATGTCGAGGTCGCCATGACGGACTGCGGTGATCACTTCACCGGCGTGGTCCGCTATGCCGCCGATCTGTTCGCTCCCGAGACGATGCGGCAGCTCGCCCAGGACTTCCGTTCGCTGCTCGACCACCTCGTCGACAGCCCCGAGCGGCCGATTTCGGCGTGGCAGCCCCCGCTCGGCGTCCGCGTGAGCCGGTTCGGTCCCGCGGCACGGCCCGACGCCCCGGAGCCCGATGCCGGGCAGGCCGGGCAGACCGGGCAGACCGGTGCTCCCTCCACCGAGACCGAGCTTCTGGTGCTGGAGACCTGGGCCGAGGTGCTCGGTGTCACCCCGGAGGGCGTGCACAGCGACTTCTTCGAGCTGGGCGGGCATTCGCTGCTCGCGTCGAAGATCATGTCCCGCCTCGGGCGGGCGCTCGACCTCGAACTGCCGGTCGCCCTGCTCTTCTACCACCCGACCGTCGCCGAGCTGGCCGACGGCATCGACGCGGCGCTGCTGGCGGACCTCGGCGCCGCCGCCGAAACGGCACCGCTTCCCGCCGGAAAGGTCCAGCAGCCGTGAAGGCGCAGCACAGTCGACCCGGGCCGGACGAGCCGGCCGGCTCCGTGCCGGCCACCGCACGGGCGCTGCTCGACCAGCGCGTACGCGCGGCCCGGAGAAGGGCCGCCGAGGGCCGCACGGGAGCCACGGGAGTTGCGGGAGATGCGGGAGTTACGGGAGACGCCGTCCCGCCCCGCCCCGAGGGCGCCCAGGTGGCGTCGTTCACCCAGGAACGCATGTGGCTGGTCGAGCGGCTGTCCGACGGCCCCGCGCTGTACAACGTCCACGAGGTCTTCCGGCTGCGCGGCCCGCTGGACGTGGCCGCCCTCGGCCACGGCCTCACCGATCTGGTGCGGCGGCACGAAGTCCTGCGCACCGTCTTTCCCGAGCAGGACGGGCGCCCCCGGCCCTCGGTCTCGCCGGTCCGGCCGATCGAACTGCCCGTCACGGACCTGCGGTCCGAGCCCGCGGAACTCCGGACGCGGCGGGCCCTCGATCTCGTTCACACCGAGATCCTGCGCCCGTTCGACCTGACCGCCGCCCCGCTGCTGCGCGCCTCGCTGCTGCGGATGGACGAGAACGACCACGTCCTGGTGGTGGTGGTCCACCACATCGCGGTCGACGGCTGGTCGATGCCGCTGCTGTGGGACGACCTGTCCACGATGTACCGGAGCCGGCTGGAAGGCCGGGAGCACGAGCTGCCGCCCCTGCCGATCCAGTACGCGGATTTCGCCCACTGGCAGCGGAACCGGCTCTCCGGTGACCGCCTGCGAAGCCAACTGGACTACTGGAAAACACAGTTGACCGGCCTTTCGCCGCTGGACCTGCCCACCGACCGGCCCCGCGGGCCGGTCCGCTCGGGCCGGGGCGAGCGGATCACCTTCACGGTGCCCGAAGAGCTGGCCGAGCGGTTGCGACGGGTGGGCCGGCGGCACGGCGCGACGATGTTCATGACGCTCCTCGCCGCGTTCCAGGCCCTGCTCGCCCGCTGCAGCGGACAGTCCGACGTGGCGGTCGGCACACCGGTCGCGGGCCGGACCAGGCCTGAACTCGATCCGCTGGTGGGCTCGTTCATCAACACCCTGGTCATCCGCACCGACCTCGCGGACGACCCCGGCTTCTCCGATCTGCTCGACCGGGTCCGCCGGACCTCCGTGGACGCCTACGCGCACCAGGACGTGCCGTTCGAACGGCTGGTGCAGGAGCTGCGGCCGGAGCGCGGCCTTGACCGCAATCCGCTGTTCCAGGTGATGTTCGCGGGCCTGTCCGACCCGGCCGCCGCCCTGCGGCTGGCGGGGGCGGAGGCCGAACAGATCGACGTCGACAACGGCACGGCCAAGGTCGATCTCAGCCTGGTGGTGGCCGACCGGCCGACCGGGACGACCGGCACCGTGGCCTTCGACACCGATCTCTTCGACCGCGCGACCGTGGAACGTCTGGTCGGCCACTACCTGCGGCTGCTGGACAGCGCGTCGAGCGATCCCGGCCGTCCCGTCTCGCGCCTGGACCTGCTCACCGATGCCGAGCGCGAGGGGCTGCTGGTGGCGGCCAACGCCACCGACGAGCCCTTCCCCTCGGACCTCTGTGTGCACGAGCTGGTCGAGGAGCGGGCCCGGCTGACCCCCGACGCGGTGGCGGTCCGCTGTGGCGCCCACCGCCTGACCTACCGGGAACTCGACCGTCGGGCCAACCAGTTGGCCCGCCATCTACGGGCCAGGGGCGCGGGCCCGGAACGCCTGGTCGGCGTCTGCCTGCCGCGCTCGGCGGACCTGGTCGTGGCCCTGCTGGCGGTCCTCAAGTCCGGCGCCGCCTACCTGCCGCTGGACCCGGATCTCCCGGCCCGACGCATGTCGTTCATGCTCGCCGACGCCGAGGTGCCGCTGCTGCTCACCCAGCGGTCCCTGAGCGACCGGCTCCCGCGGAACAGCGCCGCGACCGTCTGGATGGACGCCGAGGCACGGCTCATCGCGGCCCTGCCCGAGGACCGGCTGCCAGCACTGGCGACGCCGGCCGGCCTCGCGTACTCGATCTACACCTCCGGTTCGACCGGCCGCCCCAAGGCCGTGCTGGTCCCGCACGAGGGCGTGGTCAACTACCTGGTGGTCCGCGGCCGGCAACTGGACCTCAGCGGGGCCGATGTCGTCGCCTCGGTGGCCTCGATCTCCTTCGACGTCATCGTTCCCCAGGTGCTCATGCCCCTGGCCTGGGGCGCGAGCGTGGTGATCGCCCCGTCGGAGGTCGCGGTCGACGGGCCGCGCCTCACGGAGATGATGCGCGAGTTCGGCGTCACCACGCTCATGGCCACACCGGCCACCTGGCTGCTGCTGCTGGACAGCGGCTGGAAGGGCGGCAGCCGCTTCCAGGCGATCTGTGTGGGTGAGCCGCTCCAGCCACGGCTCGCCCGGCGGCTGCTCGACGTGGTTCCCACGCTGTGGAACGGCTACGGCCCCACCGAGGCGTCCGTCGGCTGTGTCACCCGGCGGGTGGACGCCGAACGGGATCTGGGCCGGCCGGGCGGGTCGGTGCCCATCGGCCGCCCGCTCGGCAACCTCCGGATCTACCTGCTGGACCGGGCCGGGGCCCCGGTGCCCGTCGGCGTGCCGGGTGAGATCCACATCGGCGGGGTCGGCGTCACCCGGGGGTACGCCAACCGGCCGGGACTGACCGCCGAACGGTTCGTCCCCGATCCGTTCGGCGGCGACGGCGGACGGCTGTACCGGACCGGTGACCTGGCCCGGTATCTGCCGGACGGCAACCTCGTCTTCCTCGGCCGGACCGACGAACAGGTGAAGATCCGGGGATACCGCATCGAGCTGGGCGAGATCGAGGCCGCGTTGTGCGCGCGGCCCGGTGTCGCCAGGGCGGCGGTGACGGTACGGGGCAGCGGGACCGACGCCGAACTGGCCGGCTACGTGGTGTGGCAGGACCGGCCCGGCGACCCGGCGGCCCTGCGGCGCTCGCTGCGCGAGACCCTGCCGGAGTTCATGGTGCCCGCGACGCTGACCGTCCTCGACCGGATCCCGTTGACCACCAACGGAAAGGTGGATCGCGCGGCCCTGCCCGCGCCCGCCCGCCGCGGTCCCGAGGAGGGCGTGCTGCCGCCGCGGGACCGGCTGGAACTGCTGATGACCAGGATCTGGGGGCGGGTGCTGAGCATCCCGCGGGTCGGCGTGCGGGACAACTTCTTCGAGCTGGGCGGACATTCGCTCAGGGCGGTCGAGCTCGTCGAGGCGATCCGGCGGGAGTGGGGCGTCACCGTGCCGCTGAACACGGTGTTCCGTCATCCCACCGTCGAGGGCCTGTGCGCGGAACTGCCCACCGCGTCGGCGGCGCTGCGGCGGCTCGTGGTTCCGCTGGTCGAAGGAGACCGACGCGGGGCGCCGCTGATCCTGGTGCATCCGCAGAGCGGTGACGTGTGCTCCTTCCTACACCTGGCCGAACACCTCACGGCCGGACACCTCACGGCCGGGCGGCCCGTCTACGGCCTGGAGGCCGTCGGCTACAACACCGACGAACAGCCGCCGGCCACCGTCGAGGAGCAGGCCGAGCGCTACCTGCGGGAGCTGCGGGCCGTGCTGCCCGACGGCCCGTACCTGTTGGCCGGCTGGTCCTTCGGCGGGCTGGTCGCCTTCGAGATGGCCCGTCTGCTGGAGGAGCGGGGGCACCCACCGGGGTTCCTCGGGATCATCGACGTCGGAGCGCCCGGCTCCATGGGCCCGTCCGGCGACCGTGACACGAGCGAGGCCACCCGGTTCGCGATCGCCTCCGGGCCGCCGGCCCACGCCGTCGACGAACGGGACGACCTCGACGAGCGGGACGCCATCGCGCTGCTGCTCCACGACGCACACGTCCGCGAGCTGCTTCCCGCGCGGGTGCGGACCGAGCAACTGCGGCGCATGGTGCGGGTCTTCACCGCCAACGGCGAAGCCGCCGGCCGCTACCGCTCAACGGCGCGGCTGCGTACGGCGATCCACCTGTTCACGAGCGCCGAGACCCACCCCACGCTCGGCAGCCCGGTGGTGGTTCCCGCGCTCTGGCAGGAACACACCCAGGGGGCGCTGAGCGTGGTCGAGGTACCCGGCAACCACCACGACATGCTGTCGCCACCGCACGTCGCGTCCTTCGCCGGCGCGCTCTCGGCGATCCTGGAGGAACTCGGATGAGCCACGGACACGAGCTGCCGTTGTCGTCGGCGCAGTCCGGCATCTGGTACGCCCACCATCTGCGCCCCGGCAGCCCCGCCTACAACACCGGCGAGTACCTGGACATCCCCGGGCCGGTCGACGCGGAGCTGTTCGAGGCGGCGCTGCGGCGCGTGGTGGACGAGACCGAGTCGCTGCGCGTCCGCTTCACCGACGGCGCCCAGGGCCCCCGGCAGGTCGTCACCCCGTCGCCCGACTGGTCGCTGCACCGGGCCGACCTCACCTCGGCACCCGATCCGCTGCGGGCGGCCGAGCGGTGGATGCGCACCGACCTGGCCACCCCGGTCGGGCTCACCCGCGACCCGCTGTTCCGCCAGGCCCTGTTCAGGATCGCGCCGGACCGCTTCCTCTGGTACCAGCGCGTCCACCACATCGTGGTCGACGGCTTCAGCATGTCGCTCATCGCGCGCCGCGTCGCCAGGACCTACACCAGGCTGGTCGAGGGCAGGGCCGGCGCAGGACCGGCCTTCGGACCGCTGAGCCTGCTGCTGGCGCACGACGCGGCCTACCACGCGTCGGAACAGCCCCGACTGGACCGGGAGTTCTGGGCGGACCGGCTGGCCGGCCGACCGGACCCGGTCAGCCTCGCCAGCCGGTCGGCGCCGGTCTCGGACGGCTTCCTGCGTCGTACCGGCAGCCTCTCCGCGCCCACCGTGGCCGCGTTGCGGCGGGCCGCACGACCCGCCGGAGCGAGCTGGCCCACCGCCTTCATCGCGACGGTCGCCGCGTACCTCCACCGCCTCAGCGGCGAACGGGACGTCGTGCTCAGCATGCCGGTGACCGGGCGCACGGGATCCTCCGCGCCGGCCGTCCCCGGCATGGTGGCGAACGTGGTACCGCTGCGGCTGCGCGTGCGCCCGGACCAGGGCCTGTCCGCGCTCGTCCGGCAGGCGACCGAGGAGATCGGCGCCCTGCGCCCGCACCAGCGCCACCGCAGCGAGGACCTGCGCAGGGAGCTGGACCCGGCACGGTCGGAGCGGGTCCTGTTCGGCCCCGTCGCCAACATCATGTCCTTCTACTACCACCTGGACTTCGCGGGCGTACGGGCCACCGCGCACAACCTGTCCAACGGGCCGGTCGAGGATCTTTCGTTCTCCGTCTACGACCGGTCCGACGGCACCGAGCCCCGGTTCGACCTCGACGCGAACCCCGCGCTCTACTCCGAGGCCGAACTCACCGCCCACCAGCGGCGGTTCCTGCGTTTCCTGGACTCGGTCACCGCCGATCCGGACCAGCCGGTCGGCGGGCCGGACATCCTCACCGCCGAGGAACGGCACCGGACGGTCGTGGCGGGCAACCGCACCACGCGTCCGCTGCCGCACCCGACGGTGCCGCTGGCCTTCGCCGCCGAGGTCGCGCGCACCCCCGGTGCGCCCGCCGTGGTGTCCGGGGAAACCACCCTGACCTACGCCGAGTTGAACGCCCGGGCCAACCGACTGGCCCACCGGCTGGTGTCGATGGGGGTCCGCTGCGACAGCACGGTGGCCGTGCTCATGGAACGCTCCGCCGACGTGGTGGTGGCGGTCCTGGCGATCAGCAAGGCCGGCGGCGCCTACGTACCGCTGGACGCCCGGTCCCCGGTGGCCCGCCTGCGGCACGTCATGGCCGGGACCGGGGCGGCGGTGCTGCTCACCCATCGAGCCACCCAGGACCACGAGCTGACCCGCGGCACACCGGGTGTCGTCGTCGACGCCGACCCCGGCCTCGCCGGAGAGCCGGCCACCGACCCCGTCGTACCGCTGCGCCCGGACCACCTGGCATGCGTCCTGTACACCTCGGGGTCCACGGGCACACCGAAGGGCGTGGCCCTGAGCCACCGCAATGTCGTCAGCCTGACCTCGCAGCGTTCCTGGCGGGGCGGGAGCGGCCCCCGGGTGCTCGCGCATTCCCCGCACGCCTTCGACGCCTCGACCTTCGAGTGGTGGGTGCCGCTGCTCAACGGGGGCCAGGTGGTCGTGGCCCCGCCCGGCGAACTGGCGCTCTCGGCCCTCCACCGGCTCATCGCCGATCACCGGGTCAGCGCGCTGTGGCTGACGGCCGGGCTGTTCCGGGTGTTCGCCGAGGAGTCCCCCGGCGCCCTGGCCCGGGTCGGCCAGGTGTGGACCGGCGGTGACATCGTGCCGGCCGACGCGGTTCGGCGGGTGCTGGAGCACTGTCCGGACTCCGTGGTGGTCGCCGGATACGGCCCGACCGAGGCCACCACGTTCACCACCCGCAGGGTGCTCCGCCCCGGTCGGGCCGTGCCCGACGTCGTGCCCATCGGCCGGCCGGTGGACAACAGACGTGTGTACGTCCTGGACGAGGCGCTGTCGCCGGTGCCACCGGGGGTGGCCGGTGTGCTGTACGTCGCCGGTGCCGGTGTGGCGCGCGGGTACCTGAACAACCCCCGCCTGACGGCCGGCCAGTTCGTACCGTGCCCGTTCGGCGAACCGGGCGGGCGGATGTACCGCACGGGCGACGTGGTCCGCTGGAACCCCGATGGCGAACTGGAGTTCCTCGGCCGGGCGGACGAGCAGGTCAAACTCCATGGTTTCCGCATCGAGCCGGGCGAGATCGAGGCCGTGCTCGCCGGGCATCCCGGGGTCGCCCAGGCGACCGTGGTCACCGGCACCAGCGGTTCGGACGACAAGCGCCTGATCGGCTACGTCGTCCCGGCCGGGGGCTCGGGGCTGGACCCGGCCTCGTTGCGGGAGCACGCCGCCGCGCTCCTGCCCGACTACATGGTGCCCTCGGTGATCGTCACGCTCGACGCCCTCCCCCTGACCCCCAGGGGGAAGATCGACCGGGCCGCGCTGCCCGCCGTGGACCTCGCACCGGCACCGTCCGGGCGAGGGCCGGGAAACCCGGCGGAGCAGGCGATGTGCGCGCTCTTCGCCGAGGTGCTCGGTCTCTCCCCGGTGGGCGTCGACGACGGTTTCTTCACGCTGGGCGGCAATTCCCTGCTCGCCACCCGGCTGATCAACCGGGTGCGGGTGCGGTTCGGCCGTGAACTCACCCTGGGCGCCCTGTTCCAGGCACCCACGCCGGCCCGGCTGGTCGAAGCGCTCGACGGCGCCCCGGACGCCGCGGCGGTACCGGATCTCGCCCCGCGAACCACCGCTCCGACAGCGATCACAGGAAGCACCTCGTAATGGTCCACACCCTCCCCCACCCCGACGGAACCCCGGCGGCCCAGGCGACACCGGCGCCCCAGGCGCTGGGGGTGTCCCAGATCCGCCGCTACTACCAGCTCGTCGACGCCGGAGACGTGCCCGCGCTGGTCGCCCTGTTCACCCCGGACGCGCGCTACCACCGGCCCGGGTACCGGCCCATGGTCGGGCATGCCGAACTGGAGCGCTTCTACCTCGACCAGCGGGTGATCCGTACCGGCGCGCACACCCTGGCCACCGTGGTCGCGACCGATGACGAGATAGCGGTGCACGGCCTGTTCCGCGGCGTACTGCACGACGGCGGCGAGGTCGAGCTGCGGTTCGCGGACTTCTTCCGGATGACGCCGCAGGGCCGCATCGCGGCACGGGACACCTTCTTCCACGTCCCGGCGGTCTGAGCCGGTGGACGCCCCCGGTGGCACCGCGAACCAGGTGATCCGTATCGACCGCCGCTACAACGGCCCACCCGACAGTGCCCACGGCGGCTACGCGTGCGGTCTCGTCGCGGCGCGGGCCCGCCGGATGCTGGCGACCGGCGGCGATCTCGTCGTCCAGCTGCACGCCCCGCCACCGCTGGACACCGGCCTCCGGACGGCCCGGAGCGGCAAGCGGGTCCATGTCTGGCACGGCGAGGAGCTCATCGCGACCGCGTCACCCCGGGCAGCCGTCGCGGGCCCGGTGGATTTCGTCCCGCCGGCCGTCGCGGAGCACGCCATGCGCCGCTACGAGGGGCACCGTTCCCACCCCTTCCCCACCTGCTTCGTCTGCGGTCCCGACCACCGGGACGGTCCGCGGCTGGCACCGGGCCCGGTGCCCGGCCCGGGGAACCGGGTCGCGTGCGTCTGGACACCGGACGCCGCCGACGGGGACGGGACCGGCGCCGTCACCGAGGAATCGGTGTGGGCCGTGCTGGACTGCCCGGGAGGCTGGACGCTCGACCCGCTCCGCGGCCCGCTGGTGCTCGGCCGGATGACGGCCCGCGTCTCGGCCCTTCCCCGTGTCGGCGAGGCCGTCGTCGTGGTCGGCCGCGGCGTACCCGGCGACGGCAGGGTCCTCACCTGCACCACCGCACTCTTCCGTCGCGACGGGACGGAGCTCGGCCGCGCCGTCGCGACCTGGGTGCGTTCGGCCCCGACGGGGACACCTCAGGACAGGAAAGTGGGAAGCAGTTGACCAGGACGGTCTTCACCTCCGGCACTCCCGGGTTCATCGGCAGCGGACGGCCGCCGTTCGACGCCCGGACCATTCATGAGCTGGTCGCCGAGCAGGCGGAGCGGGCTCCGCACGCGCCCGCGGTCACCTGCGACGGACAGACCCTGACCTATCGGCAGCTCAACGACCGTGCCAACCGGCTCGCCGGGCGGCTGCGAGCGGCCGGCCTGGCGCCGGAGGACGTCGTCGGCGTGCTGGTGCGACGGTCACCGGAGCTGATCGTGGCCCTGCTCGCCGTCCTCATCGCGGGCGGGGCGTACCTCGGACTCGAACCGGACGACCCGCCCGGCCGCCACGAGCTGCTGCTCAACGACGCCGACGCGGGCCTGGTGATCGCCGAAGAGGCGCTGCGGGACCGGATACCCGCCGGGGTCGTCGCGGTGGTGGAAGGCCCCGCGCCGGAACGGCCGGCCGCCGAGCCGACGGCCCCGGCCCCGGCCCTCCCGGAAAGCCCGGACGGCCCGGACAGCCCGGACCGGCTCGCCTACCTCAGCTACACCTCGGGCTCCACCGGCGAGCCCAAGGGCGTCGGCGTGCCCCATCGGGCGATCGACCGGCTCGTCCGGGGCGCGGACTGGATGGAGATCCGTTCCGGCGACGTCTTCTTCCACATCGCGCCGGTCGCGTTCGACGCGTCCACGCTGGAGATCTGGGCTCCCCTGGTCAACGGCTGCCGGCTGGTCCTCTTCCCCCCGGTCGCGATCACGCTGGAGCACGTGGCGCGCGTCGTCCGCGCCGAGCGCGTGACGGTGCTTCTGCTGACCACCGGCTTCTTCCACCAGATGGTGAGCTCCCACCCGGAGGCGTTCGCCGGTGTGCGTCACGTCCTCACCGGGGGTGACGTGGCCTCGCCGAGCCATGTCCAGCGGTTGCTGGCCAGGTACCCGGACCTGCTCTTCACCAACGGCTACGGGCCGACCGAGAACACCACGTACACGACCTGCTGGACCAGCAGTACCCTCACGGCGCTGCGGAGCGTGCCGATCGGCCGCCCGGTCAGCGGCACCAGGGTCGCCGTGCTCGACGGCGACCTCGAACCCGTGCCCGCCGGCGAGTGCGGCGAGCTGTACGCGGCCGGGGCGGGCCTGGCCCGCGGCTACCTGGGCCGCCCGGCCGCGACGGCCGAACGGTTCCTGCCCGATCCGTTCGGAACGGAGCCCGGGGCCAGGATGTACCGGACCGGCGACCTTGTGCGCTGGCTGCCGGACGGCACGCTGGAGTTCGTCGGACGCGCGGACGACCAGGTCAAGGTCCAGGGCTACCGCGCCGAACCGCGCACCGTCGAGGTCGAGCTGGAGCGGCTCGCCCAGGTGCGGCACGCGGTCGTGCTGCCGCAGGCCGACCCGGCGGGTGGCACCAGGCTGCTGGGGTACGTCGTGCCCACCGATCCGCAGCTGCCGGGTTCGGCCGACCTCGGCCGGCGGCTCCGCCACGAACTGCGGGGCAGACTGCCGGGATACCTGATTCCCTGGGCCATCCTGGTCCGTCCCGAGCTGCCGGTGAACCGCAACGGCAAGATCGACCGCCAGGCCCTGCCCACCGCCACCCGGGTGCCGCGCAACGTGGCCAACGAGTTCGTCGCACCCCTCACCCCGGTGCAGCTGCGGCTGGTCGAGCTGTGGGGCGACCTCCTCGGCGTCGAGCCGGTCGGGGTCGACGACGACTTCTTCGACCTCGGCGGGCACTCGCTGCTGGCCACCGACCTCCTGGTCGCCGTCCAGCGCGAGTTCGGCGTGGACATCCCCGCGCAGACCCTGTACCTGTCGCCGACCGTCGCGGAGCTGGCGACGGCCCTCGTCGCCCGGATGGAGACGCCGGGTACGACGCCGGGTACGGCGACGCGGGAGGAGCGGTCCCGATGACGGCGGTTCCCCCGACCACGCGATGCCCGGTCTCCGCACCACAGCAGGTCGATCTGATCGACCCCGGCCTCTACCACAGGGGCGGGGCCCACGAGTTGTGGCGACGGCTGCGCCGCGACGCTCCGGTGAGCCGGCAGGCGGCCGGCGACCTCGGCTACTGGTCGGTCGTCGGATACGCCGAGGCCAACCGGGTACTCCGCGACCACGAGGCGTTCACCTCCGAACAGGGCACCCTGCTCAACCTCCTCGGCAAGGGTGACCCCGCCGGCGGCAGGCAGATGGCGGTGACCGACCCGCCGCAGCACTCGCGTCTGCGCGGCCCGCTGCAACAGGCGCTGTCGATCAGGACGGTGGAGAACGACCGGGAGGCCGTCCGCGCCGTCGTCGTCGAGCTGCTCCGGCCGTTGGCCGACGGCGGGCCGTTCGACTTCGCCGCCGCGATGGCCGCCATGCCGATGGCGGTGATCGGCACGATGATGGCGCTGCCGGAGCAGGACTGGCCGCGCCTGGTCCGGCTCACCCACGCGTGCATCGCCGCGGACGACCCCGAGTTCCAGCTCGCCGCCGGACCACAGGCCACCCTCGTGACCGCCCACCGTGAGCTGTTCGCCTACTTCCAGGACGTCGTCACCCGGCGCCGGCGCTCGCCGGGTGACGATCTGATCAGCGTGCTGCTGACCATGGAGCTGGACGGACGGCGGCTGTCGCCGGGCGAGATCGTGTCCAACTGCTACAGCCTGCTGCTCGGCGCGGCCGTCACCACGGCCCAGCCACCGAACGCGGCGATGGCGGAGCTGGCCGGGACGGCGGTCCTCGACGACTGGGCGGCCCACCCGGAGCTGCTCAACGGCGGCGTGGAGGAAGCACTGCGATGGGCCTCGCCCACCCAGCACTTCATGCGCCACACCACCCGCGACGTCGAGGTCCGGGGGGTGCCGATCCCGGCGGGGGACGCGGTCGTCGTGTGGCTGGCGTCGGCCAACCGCGACGAGACCGTGTTCGCCGACCCGGACACCTTCGACATCCGGCGCCGGCCCAACAAGCACATCGCGTTCGGTGTGGGCTCGCACTACTGCATCGGCCACACCGTGGCACGGGTGACCTTGCGGATCCTGTTCACCGAACTGCTCGGCCGGTTCACCGGTTTCGAACTCGCCGGGACGCCCCGGCGCATGCGGTCGAACATCATCGCCGGCTTCACCCACCTGCCGATCACCGCGCGAGCCCGGTAGGCGCCGCCGCCCCAACCCCGGCCGCCCCAACCCCGGCCGGCTCCACCGCTGCCGGCTCACCGCTGCCGACACCGGCACAGCGAGCACCGGGAAGAAGCCCCCCCCTCACGGAAGGTCATCAGTGGACGCCCCAACGGCCCGTACCCGCAACAAGTGGTTCCTGCGCGAGCCCTCACCGGTGGCACCGGCGAGACTGTTCTGCCTGCCCTACTCCGGGTGCGGAGCGAGCATGTACCGCCACTGGCCGTCGACGGTCGACGGCGTCGAGATCTGCCCCGTGCAACTGCCCGGCCGGGAGAACCGGATGCGCGAGCCCGCCTACTCCACCTACGAGGCGATGGCCGACGACCTCGGCGAAGCGCTGCGGCCCTACCTGGACCGCCCCTACGCGCTGTTCGGGCACTGCGGCTCCGCGCTGGCCGCGTACGAGACGGCCGTACGGCTTGTCCAGCGGGGCTGCCCCGCCCCGGCCCGGGTGTTCGTCTCCGCCGAGGTGGCGCCGCAGGACGGCCCCTACGGCCGCTTCCTCGACCTGACCGACGACGAGCTGGCCGCCGAACTGCGCCAGCTCGTCGCGGAGTTGGGCGGCACCCTGGAGCCGAGCCTGCTGGAGCTCTACCTCGGCGTGCTGCGCAACGACGTCGACATGAACAAGCGGTATCACGTGGCCGAGCCGGTCCGGCTGCCGTGCCCCGTCACCGCCATCGGGTGGACCGGGGACACGGGCATTCCCCCGTCGCTCATGGCCGGCTGGTCGGCCTGCGGCCAAACGGCCTTCGAGCTCCTGGACGGAGGCCACTACCGCTTCATCGAGGCGCCGGGGGAACTGCTGGCCCTCCTGGTCGCGGATCTGGCGTCCGCCGGCTCCCGCACCCCCGACTCCGCACAGCCCGGCTGAGCACGACCTCGGTCCGGTCGGCGGCGGACCTTCCGGCGCACCTCCTCGCCGGAAGGTCCGCCGGTCTTCGCCAGGCCCGGATATCTGACGGCTACACCTTTCCCTCCGTCGAAGAGGTGCTCGAAGCGCGGCAGCCCATGAAGCGGCGGGCCGGGCCTCGGGTGCCGCGGGGCCGCTACGCCGGTCCGGCCCCGGGGTGCTCGAACGGCGAGGGGGCGGGGAAGTACGCCCGGAGGAAGGCGGTGACGGCCCGGTCCTGCTCGTCGGCGGGCACGTTGTCGCGCACGCCGTCGGCCAGGCACAGCACATCGGCCCACCGGTGGCCGTGCAGCTCGGGCAGGCGGGCGAGGTCCTCGGTGCTGTCGGTGACGAAGTAGCCGTCGACCAGCTCCCCCTCCACCGCGCGGCCGGTGGCGTGGGCGTAGTAGGTGCCCAGGGTGACCGGCGCGAGGTCGGCGGCCGAGCGGAAGGGCGAGGTGACGGTCGCCGCGAGCTCGGCGGCGAAGCGTTCGCCGGCCTCCGCCAGGACGCTGCGCCGCAGCGGGTACGGGACGTGCTTGAGCGTGCGGGGGTAGGTGCGGCCGGTGGCCTCGGTCAGCACGGCACGGGTGTTGTACTGCGCGCTGGCGTAGACGGTGTCGCTGAGATCGCCGCCGTCGGGCAGACTCCGGCCGGGCGGTATCACCCGGCTGTCGGGGAAGCAGAGCGGCAGGCCGTTGCCGAGGAAGAACTGCTGCGGGGCGAGCGGGCGGGCGAGGAACATGTCGTCGTTGAGGTAGAGGAAGTGCTCGGCGAGGCCGGGGACGAGGTGCAGGCGGCTCTCGATGGCGCGGGAGTTGAACACCGGCCCGGCGCCCGTTCCGGCGAACAGCTCACGGTGCGAGACGACGGTCAGGCCCGGCCCGGTGGCGTCCAGCCAGGCGGGGACCTGGTCGTCGGTGACGAGGAAGACCTGGCGGATCCACGGGGCGTACGCCGCTATCGAGCGCAGGCAGTAGCGCAGTTCGTCGCGGCTCCGGTAGCGCTGCTCGGTGTCGTCGGCCAGGCCCCGCGACCGGCCGGGGTGGTCCCCGCGGGCCGCGTCCCGGCGCCGGCGCCAGTCCGGGTCGTCGCCGTCGACCCAGGTGATGACGGCGTCGACGGGGAAGTCGACATCGTCGGGGAACACGGTGGCGAACGCGTCGACCAGCGGGTAGTCGCGGCCGGAGACGCTGGTGGTGGCGGTGGCGGCCAGCGACGGCAGCCACCATCCGAAGGAGGTCTGGTCGATCGAGGCGATCGCACCCGGGGACGGCGCGGCCGAGTCCCAGAACTCGACGTCGCAGCCCTCCTGCGCCCCGTACAGGAGGTCGCCGACCACGGCGGGCCGGTAGACGCGGATGCCCTTGACCCGGTCCGGCGGCGGGCCGGCCGGGTCCGGCTCGGCCGGGAGCTCGGACCCGGGGGCCTCGACGGCCTCGCCGGCTTCAGCGACCTCAACGGCTTCGGGGCCTTCGACGGCCGCGACCGTCTCGACGAGCTGCTCGGCCAGGGCGGTGGCGAGGGTCCGGCCGTGTTCGAGGAGATCGGCATAGACGGCCTGTCCGCCGAAGGCGGCGGACACCGCCTCCAGCACGGCCGCCCGGTCGCCGGGGGCGATCGCCAGGCGGTGGCGCGGCAGCGGGTCGGGCACCACCCCGTAGGCGATGCCCGCCGCCTCCAGCACATCGGCGACGTCGGCGAGGTTCCCGTCCCGGCACGCGGCCGGCATGAGCCCCTCCCGCACCACCGCCAGGTGGTCGCCGTGCCGAACCGTCCCGGGAAGACCGGCGAGCAGCTCGTCCTCCCGTATCCGCCGTCCGTCCACCGCCGGTTCCTCCGGACCGGTCCCCGGCTCGGGCTGCTCGGGCTGCTCGGGCTGCTCGGGCTCGGCCGCGGTGCCCGTCTCGGGACGCGCTACAGCCCATCGGCGGGCCAGCGCGGCGAGCGGGCGTCGCACGGAATGGGGAACGGCGTGACGAATGGACACGGAACGAAGACTCCCGGGGGGGGCAAACCACCGCAACGGCCCGGGCACGGGTAAAAGAAATCGGACCGTAAGAGCGCGAACCGTAAGAGCGTGCCACACCCCGCTGGGTGAACCCTGGGAGAATTCCCGGCACCGGCTGAGCGCGACGGCGCCCCCTCCGTCTCCTACCGGTGCGCCGCCGCCAGGCGCGAGCGGGCGCGGTCACCGAAGGACGACCGCGCCCGCCCCGCCCGGGACCAGGCAAGCCGCTTTTCTCAACCGCGAAGCAGGACGAGCTCGTTGTCCCGGCGCGCCGGGTCCGCGGCGGCGGGCACCGAGAAGCCCGTGCGCCGGAAACCGACCTTGGCGTACAGCGCCTCCGCGCGGGGGTTGTCCTCGTGCACGAAGAGCCGGACGCGTTCGATCCGTGGCTCGGGGAGTGACCACGACCACGCGAGCGCGGCCCGGAAAAGCTCCTCCGCGAGGCCGGTACCGCGCGCCTCCGGCTGGACGAACACCCCCACGAAGTGGGTCTGCGCCTGCTCCGGGACATCGTCGAAGAACGTCTCGACGCCCGCCCGCTCGACGAGCACCGAGACCGTGCCGAGCCAGCGCCCGTCCGCCGACTCGGCGACGAACTGCCGGGCCGTCCTCCCCTCGGCGGCTCCGGCGGCGCGCTCCTGCCAGAAGGCGTCGGGCTTCGCCGCGGCCTGCTCGTGGGTTTCGAGGAAGGCGAGATGCGCGAGCGGGTCCCGCAGTGCTTCCAGCCTGATCGCCTTGACCCTGCTCCAGTCCTCGTGCCGCACGGCCCTGATGATGTGGTTCATCCCCCGATCCTCACATCCGGCCCCGGCCCGGCCCCGACCGGACCGTCCGCCGCCGCGCGGGCCGCCCTGCGCCGGGAGCGGTAGGACCGGGGCGTGGTGCCCGTCAGCCGGGAGAAGTGCTGCCGCAGGCTCGCCGGGGACGTGAACCCGGCGAGGGCCGCCACCCGCTCCACCGGTTCGTCGGTGCCCTCCAGCAGCTCACACGCCCGCTCCAGCCGCCGTCGCAGCAGGTACTGCGGCGGGCTGACGCCGGCGTGCGCGCGGAAGCGGCGGACGAGGCTGCTGACGCTGATCCCGGCGTGCGCGGCGATGTCCGCGGGGGTCAGCGGGAGGTGCAGACGGGTCTCCAGCCACCGCAGGGTCGGCTCGATGCCGACGCTGTCCGCGATCTCCCGGTCGATGTCCTCCTGGACACGGTCCGCGTACGACAGCAGTGGGGTGAGGAGTTCCCGGGACGTCTCACCGGCGGTCCGCTCCCCGTGGTCCTGGGCCAGCAGGCGCAGGCAGACGTCCATGCCGCCGAAGATCCCGGCCGAGGTCAGGAAGGGGCCGTCGGCCACGGCCGAACCGACCGGGTCGACCTCGATCCGGGGGTGGCGCCGGGCCAGTTCCCCGGTGTGGCGCCAGCCGGTGGTGGCACGCCGGGCGTCGAGCAGGCCGGTGGCCGCCAGGGTGAACACACCCGTCCCCACCGCCCCGATCCGGCTCCCCCGCGCGGCGGCGGCCCGCAGTGCGGTGAGCACCGCCGCCGCGGGCTCGCCGTGGTAGCCGTCGTGACCGGGCACCAGCACGATGTCCGCGTCGGCGAGACCCTCCAGCCCCCAGGGAACGGTGATCCGCAGCGGGGCCGGCAGCCCCACCCCGGTGAACCCGGGACCGGCGCAGAGCCGCACCTCGTAGGCGACGCCCGGGCGGTCGCGGGCCGCCGCGCCGAACACCAGCCCCGGGGTGGTGAGGTGGTGTCCGGGCACCCCGTCGAGTACGAGAACGGCGATCACCGACATGCCTGGAACCTAACCGAGAGCCGGGCCCGGACCACATTCCGGCCCGCGTCAGCCGTGCTGGTGGACCGTCTTCCAGATCCAGCTCGCGTAGGCGGGAACGTTGGTGTAGAGGCCGGGGCCGGTGGAGCAGGCCGGGTCGGTGTCCCCGTCACCCGAGGTGGTCCCGATCAGCTCCCAGCGGCCGCCCCTGCCCTGCTGGATCTGCGGGCCGCCGGAGTCCCCGAAGCAGGCCATGCTGCCCGGCGTCCGGCTGACCGTGCAGAGCCTGGTCGCTCCCGCACGCCCGGGAGAGCACTCGTCGTCGGCCCCCCTGCGGGTGTCCAGCTCCTGGAGCCGGTCCGGGAACTCCGCCTTCGTGAGATCGGTCGTGTCGAGGACGGTGCCGAACCCGAGCAGCCGGGTCGGGGTGCCGGGCCGCCCCGGCTCCCCGGCGATCCTGATCGGCTTCTCCGCGACCGGGCGGGCCAGCCGGACGAGCGCGAGGTCGTTCTGGTTGGGGCTGCCCAGCCGGTAGCCGGGGTGGATCACCGTCCGGTCGATGGCGCGGACGGTGCCCCCGGACTTGCGCTGCGCGGAGCCGACGCGGACGGTCCCGTCCAGCTTCACCAGATCGGGGTCGACGCAGTGGGCCGCCGTCAGCACCCACTGCGGGTCGATCAGCGTTCCGCCGCACGGGGCGTCGTACACGTGGATGTCCGGGGCGCTCAGCGGGATCGACACCATGAACGGGTAACGCTCGGTGGAGTCCTGACCCTTGACGATGGCTCCGGCGCTGCCGGTCATGGCGGTGGCGCACACCGTCCCGGCGGCCAGGGCGACGGCGGCGACGCGCGCGGCACTGCGCGGCAGAGAGCTGGGCTTGAACACGGAAAACCCTTCGTTCGGATGAAACGGAAATACCTGAAACGGAAAGGACGAAGCCGGCTGCCGGGCGTCCCCTCGCTCCGGATCCGCGTACGACCCATCCTCCGCAGCCGGCCCGGCCGGAAAAAGCGGTCCCGATGTCACCCTCGGCTAAATTCTGGACATGTCAGTGATCGCTGTCCTCGCGCTCGACGGCGTGCCGGGCCATCAGCTCACCGGTCCGGGGCTCTCCTTCGGCACCGCCGTGCGCCACCACCCCCACGTCGCCTACGAGCTGTGGTACTGCACCGCCCCCGGCCTTCGGGCGACCGGCTCCCCGGCCCCGTTCCGGATCGACACACCCTGGGGCCTGGAGGGGCTGGAGGGCGCCGACACCGTCCTGCTGCCCGGGCACGACGGGTTCCGCGACGAACCGCCCGCCGAGGTCGTCGACGCGCTGCGGGCCGCCGCGGACCGGGGCAGCCGGATCGGCGCGATCGGCACCGGGACGTTCACCCTCGCCGCCACCGGTCTCCTGGACGGCCGGCGGGCCACCACCAGCCGCCGGCACGCCGCCGAGCTGGCGCGGCGCCACCCCCTGGTCGAGGTCGACCCGGAGGGTTCGGTCGTGGACGCGGATCCGTACTACAGCGCGGCGGGGGTGCTCGGCGGTCTCGATCTCTGCCTGCGGCTGATCACCCTGGATCACGGCAACCCGGTCGCCGTCGAGACCGAGCGGCAGATCTTCCTGCAGCTCCACCTGCCCGCCGGCCCCGCCGACGCCGGGGAAGCCGCGGTCCCTGCCGCCCGGGCGGACGCGGCGTACCGCGCGGTCACCCGGCCCGGAAGCGGCCTCGGGCCCACCACCCGGTGGATGGAGGCCCACCTCGACCGCCCGCTGACCCTGAACGACATCGCCGACCACGCGGGACTCACCGTCCGCAGCCTGACCCGGCGGTTCCGGGCCGAGACCGGGCTCACCCCGCTCCAGTACCTCCTGCGCGCCCGCATCCAGCTGGCGCAGCGTCTGCTGGAACGCGGAGACGAGCCGGTGGAGCGCATCGCCGCCCGCACCGGGCTGGGCACCCCCGCCAACCTTCGCCACCACTTCCAGCACCACACGGGCACCAGCCCCCGCACCTACCGCACCGCGTTCCGGTCCCTGGTCTCCACTCTGACCTGGGCGGACGGCCGGCAACCGGTCCAGGACACCCCGACGGCCCCGACGGCGACGTCACGGTCCGTCCGTGACTCCATCGCCGACGGGGCCCGGTAGCAGGGCCGCTACTTGGAGGAGACGAGGTGCGCGAAGGCGACCACGTTGTCCGTGTAGTCGTTGCGGGCCTTGTCGTAGGTCCCCCCGCAGGTGATCAGCCGCAGCTGGGCGTCAGGGCTGTCCCCGTACACGTCCTGGTCGGGAAACTGGTCCTTGGAGTAGCGACGGACGGCGTCGACGGAGAACGTCGCGACCACGCCGTCCGCGCGGGTGACGTCGACGGTGCTTCCCGGTGCGAGCTTGCGGAGCAGCAGGAACACCGCCGGTCCGGTCGTGGTGTCGACGTGGCCGACGACCACGGCGGTGCCGTTCTCGCCCGGCGCGGCACCGTCGCGGTACCAGCCGACAAGGTTCTCCTCCTCCGGCGGCGGGGCGGTGAGCGCACCCGAGGCGTCCAGGGTGAGTTCACCGAACGGTGCGTCCACGCCGATGGCGGGGATGCTGAGGCGGGTCGGCGGCGAGTACGGCAGCGCCGTCACGGTCTCCGGAGGAGAGACCTCCGGGGAAGAGACCACCGGGGAAGAGACCGGAGAAGAGGCCGCCGGGGGGCTGGGTTCCGGTGCCGGAGCGGTGGTGACCGCCAGCGACGAGACGACGGCCGGGGCCGGGGCCGGTGGTAGGGACGCGGCGCGGGGGGAGATGTCGTTGGCCCCATAGATCATGGAGAGGCCGAGAGCGAACATTCCGATGCCAGGACCGAGGAGCCAGCGTCTGCCGAAGCTCCGGGGTGCCCGCCGGCAGGGGTTGGCGTCCGGTGGTGCGGAACGGGACCTCATGGGGTGTATGCCCTTCCATGGAAGCCGGTCATCGTACGGAGGCCCGGCGCCTGCCGGTGCGGTCGCCGCTGCGGACGGTGACCGCACCGGCAGCGCCGAGCGGGGTCAGGTCAGATCGCGCTGCGGTTCGCCGCGCGACGACGCAGGGCGAACGCGCTGAAGCCGGCTCCGCCCAGCAGCAGGGCGGTGCCGCCCAGCAGGTCGGAACCGGGCGAGGCGAGGAAGCCGCCACCCGCGTGGACACCGCCGTGCGGACGCTCACCGCGCTCGCCGCCCCGGCCCTCCTCGCCACGGCCACCCTCACCACGGCCACTCTCACCACGGCCGCCCTCGCCACGGCCACCCTCGCCGCGACCTTCCTCGCCCCGGCCCTTCTCGTCACCACGGCCCTCCTCCCGGCCCTGGTCCGCGGTCACGAAGGAAGCCATGAACCCGCCACCCGCGTGAACCCCGCCACGGGGACGCTCACCGCGCTCGCCCCCACGGCCACCCTCGTGACGGCCACCCTCGTGACGACCGCCCTCGCCCCGGCCCTCGTGACGGCCACCCTCACCACGGCCCTCACCGCCCCGACCGCCCTCGTGACGACCGCCCTCACCACGGCCCTCACCGCCGCGACCCTCGTCACCACGGCCCTCACCGCCGCGACCCTCGTCACCACGGCCCTCACCGCCGCGACCCTCGTCACCACGGCCCTCGTCACCACGGCCCTCGCCGCGGCCCTCCTCGCCACGGCCGCCGCCCTTCTCGGAGGAAAAATTGCCCCTGCCGTCGGACCGGTGGCCGTCATCGGCGAACGCGGCGCCGGGCGCGGCCAGGATGAAGGACGCGGCGAGCGCCGCGCCGATAACAACGGTGCGTACAGAACGCATGAGCGTGTGTTCCTTTCAGTGCCACCGCGCGGAACCGACCGGGCGCCAGTTCGCTAGCTCGCAGTGAATGCTTATTCACCGTCAGTCGATAACGCGGTGACCGCCACTGGGGTGCACCCGGTAGGACCGCGGGGATCTGCCGTCCAGGTGACAGATCCCGCGTGCCGCGCCCGGCTCGCGGGCCCGGACGTGGTAAAGCGCGGGGCCGGGAGGGGGGGCATTCGGGTGGCGGCGGCCCGGTGCGGACGCGTTCTCGGCCCCCGCATCGGTGCTCTTCCGCTGCTGGCCCGCGCCGTCCTGGGCATGCATGGTGTCGGCGGCATCACCACCGGCGCCGTCGAAGCCGGCATCACCTCACCTCTTCAGGTGACCGAGCCCACCGAGGAGCACCCGACCGTGACCGACACCGCACCCCGGGCCGTCCCCGCCACCGCCTCCCCCGGCCACCCCGCTGCCGCGTTCCCCCGGGGTTTCCGCTGGGGCGCCGCCACCGCCGCCTACCAGATCGAGGGCGCGGTCGCCGAGGCCGGCCGTACCCCTCCATCTGGGACGCCTTCAGCCCCCCCGGACGGACCGCGAACGGCGACACCGCCGTCGACCACTTCCACCGCTTCCGCGAGGACGTCCGGCTGATGGCCCGCCTCGGCCTCACCTCCTACCGGTTCTCCCTCTCCTGGCCCCGTGTCCAGCCCACCGGCCGCGGCCCGGCGAACCCCCGGGGCCTCGACTCCTACCGGGCGCTGACCGACGAGCTCCTGGAGCACGGCATCACTCCGGCCGCCACGCTGTACCACTGGGACCTCCCCCAGGAGCTGGAGGACGCCGGCGGCTGGCCCGACCGGGACACGGCGAACCACTTCGCCGACTACGCCGCCCTGGCCGCCGGGGCGCTCGGCGACCGGGTCCCCACCTGGATCACCCTCAACGAACCCTGGTGCAGCGCCTTCCTCGGCTACGGATCGGGGGCCCACGCCCCCGGACGCACCGACGCCCTCCGCGCCGCGCCGCGCCGCGCCGCGCACCGCCTCAACCTGGGCCACGGCCGGGCGGTGCGGGCCCTGCGCGCGGCGCTGCCGGCCACCGCAGAGGTCGCCGTCTCGCTCAACCTGCACGCCGTCCGCCCGCTCACCGCCGGCTCCGACGACACGGAGGCGGCCCGCCGGGTCGACGCCGTCGGCAACCGGGTCTTCACCGGGCCGATGCTCGACGGCGGGTACCCCGACGACCTGCTGGCCGACACCGGCCACCTGGTCGACTGGGCCGCCCTCGTCCGCGCCGGGGACCTCGCCGACATCGCCCAGTCGGTCGACCTGCTCGGCCTCAACTACTACACGCCGACGGTGGTGTCCGCCGCCGTCCCGGGCGTGCGGCGCCCCCGCGGGGACGGCCACGGCGACGGCCCGCACAGCCCCTGGCCCGGCTGCGAGGGCGTCGGCTTCCACCGCGCCAACGACGACGTCACCGCGATGGGCTGGCCCATCGACGCCACCGGACTGTCCGACTCGCCGGTCTCCCTGCACCGACGCCACGGCCTGCCCCTGCTGGTCACCGAGAACGGGGCGGCCTTCGAGGACACCGTCGCCCCCGACGGCTCGGTCGACGACCCCCGGCGCATCCGCTACCTCGACCCAGCACCTGGGCGCGGTCTCCCGGGCCCTCGCCGCGGGCGCCGATGTCCGCGGCTACTACCTGTGGTCCCTGCTGGACAACTTCGAGTGGGCCCAGGCCCGTCGAACAGGCTGTCATCATAGCGAGGCCTTAACCCTGAGTTACCGCCCGCCCATGGAGCGTATTTGGTCGCGATCAAGGGGTGATCCTGTTGAGGTCTTTGGATCCAGATCATCGCGCCGCGAAGGTGGAGGCCGGCGAGGTAGCCGGCGGACGTCCTGTCGTAGCGGGTGGCGATGCCCCGCCAGGCCTTCAACTTGTTGATCGGGCGCTCGCCCCGCCTCGCGGCCTCCGCGATCGTGCCCTCCAGCAGGGCTTCGAAGACGCCCGCGTCACGCCATTGCCGGAAGCGATCGGAGACGGTTGACCACGCGCCGAACTCCGCCGGCATCTCCCGCCACTGCCCTCCGGTCCTGAACCGCCAGATCACGCCCCCGAACTGCTGCCGCAGTCGCTCCGGGTACGGGCCGTACTCGCCGATCGGCAGGTACGGCTCGATGAACTCCCATTCCTCATCCGTCAGTTGCACTCGCGTCACGCGACATGATCTACCTGATCAGGCGCAGCCCGCGGGTTCCGTGTTCCCAGGCGATGTCGACGACGGAGCCGAGCGGCTCGCGCAGGTGGACGGCGCCCTGGTGGTCCTGGTCGAGGAGCCAGGCGATGGCTGCGGACTTGACGTAGAGGTGGTCGGCGCTGGCCACGTCCCGGGCACGGCGCTCGCACACGTGCTGGCCGGTCGGGTCGGGGAAGTTGAGTCGGCCTGGAGCGCGGTGCAGCGGTTGCCCGCTGTCCGTTTCTCCAGGCCGCTCGCCGAACCCGGCGTGCCCGTTACCGAGCACCGGGCTCTCCACAGAGTCGCCGTGGGCGTGATTTAGACAGCCTGAGCCCAAGGGTTGGGGATGCGTTCGCCCCGGTAGCGGTACCGGATGATGGTGACCGCTGCCGGGTTGAACATCTCGATCCCGTCCGCCGCGATTGGCTTCCATGCCCCGGTGGGACCGGTGAGCCAACGACGAACGTCCTTCCACGCCCAACGATGCCGATGGCGCATCATCCGAACGATCCGCCACCAGATGAACTGGCGCAGATGTGCGAACGTCTGGCTTGCCACTGCATGCCGGAAGTAGGTGGTCCAGCCGCGCACGAGCCGATTGATGCGCTCAAGCACGTCCCTCAGGTCTTGCTGTGACGTCCTGGGGGTCATCATCCGGATCTTCGCCTTGACAGACTTGAACGGCCGGTCAGCGACGAAGGTGTAGACGTACCACTTATCCGTTCCCCTCTTGCGGCCCCACCGGATGTGGAACCCAAGAAAGTCGAACCCCTCCTCCATGTGCACTACCCTGGTCTTGGCCTCGGAGAGCCGTAGTCCCATGGGTTCGAGCACTTGGCTGATCTCCTCGCGCAGCCCTTCAACGCCGTCTGCAGAATCTCCCCTTAACAAGACGACGTGGTGAGTCGGCGGCGGGAATTGCACCCGCCGCCGCTCGCAGAACCGTGCGGGAGCCTCTCGGCTCACACGGCTCCCATCGTCCAGCCGTCAGGCT
>NZ_JBIVMI010000039.1:0-73011 GCF_044753005.1 Kitasatospora sp. NPDC088548 | reverse complement strand
GTCGAGGGCGACGACGCGGGTCTCCCCCTCCCCGTAGACCTTGTTCAGACCGGTGGCGCGGGCGGCCGCCCGGCCGGTACGGACGGCGGTTGCGGTCGACGTGGTCACGGGGGTGCTCCTTGGGGTCGCGGGATGCGGGGGGAGGTGCCGGGGCGCCGGGAGGCAGCCGGCCGGCCGGGCCCCGGGGGGTTCCGGCCGTACCTCCATGCTCCGCTGCGTGATCATGGTTTCTCGTCGCTCCGCCGGACGGTTGGCCTGACCACCGCTGGGCGTACTCCCTGGTAAGGCCCTCATCCTTCGGTATGACACGGACCCTGACCGGGGACCGGTGGCCGGATCGCACGCCCTGGGTGGCCAAATCACGAACTGTTCGTCAGATGGCAAGGAAACATGACAACTTCCCTGGCTGGGAACATGCGAAAGAGGGAGGCGGGAGACTAGGCTCAGGGGTGGCCTGCACGGGGGTGGAGCACCACCTCCGGCCGGGCTCGGGCAGGTCCGCAGGCCCGGATGGTGGAACGCAGACACGGGCAGCTTAAAACTGCTTGGCCGCGAGGCCGTGCCGGTTCGAGTCCGGCTCCGGGCACCACTCGACGTCGCGGGGGCGCCTTCCGGCGCCCCCGCCGGGCGTCCTCCGGCGGATCATCCTCGCGGCGTATCCCGATTTCTTTGCCAAGCCATTACCCTGGTGGTCGGGCGGCGCTGTGCCGCCACGGAGGGAATGAGCAATGAGAAGCAGCAACCCGGTCTTCTCGCGGGAGGGGTCCTTCACCCGCGAGCCCGGCTACGCGGGTTTCGGCACCACCACGCAGGCCCCGCCGGCCGGGAGCCCGTACGCCGCAGACCCCCACAACCAGAGCAATCCGTACGGCAACAACCCGTACGCCCAGCAGTCGCAGGGGCAGGGGCCGCTGACCGACGAGCAGCTGGTCGAGATGTACCGGGCGCCGTCGGCCGGTCCGCTGGCGACGGGTCGGATGACGCTCGACGACGTGGTCGCGCGTACCGCCATGACGCTGCTCACCCTGGTCGCCGCCGGTGCGGTGGCCTGGTTCGCGCTGCCGGGCGAGAACTACGGCTACGCGGTGGGCGCCGGCCTGGTGGCCTTCGTGGTCGGCATGGTCGTCTCCTTCAAGCGGAGCGTCAGCCCGCCGCTGATCCTGCTCTACGCGGGTCTGGAGGGCTTTGCCCTCGGTGCCGTGACCAAGGTGTTCAACACCCTCTGGCCGGGCATCGCGATCCAGGCGGTGCTGGGCACCGCGGCGGTCTTCGCGGCGATGCTGATCGCCTACAAGACCGGCCGGATCCGGGTCACGCCCCGCTACACGCGGATCGGCATCGCGATCGCCATGGGCTTCGTGCTGCTGATGGTGATCAACATGGTCGCGTCGATGTTCGGCGCGGAGATGGGTCTGCGCTCCGGCCCGCTGGGCATCGTGGTCGGCCTGGTCGGCATCGGCCTGGGCGCCTTCTTCCTCTCGCTGGACTTCGCCGCCATCGAGGAGGCCATCGCCCAGGGCGCTCCGCAGAAGGAGTCCTGGCGGGCCGCCTTCGGGCTCACCCTCTCGCTGGTCTGGATCTACGTCGAGATGCTGCGGCTGATCGCGATCCTGCGCGGCGACGACTGATCCCCGCCGCACCCGCGCACTGCCGCCGGGCCCGGAGCCTCCCGCTCCGGGCCCGGCGGCTTTCGTTAGGCTCGCGGTATGCCCGAAGCAGCCTCTCTCACCGAAGCCGTCGACTCCCTGGCGGATCGTTTCCGCTCGATGCCGCAGAGCCGGCTGCTGGGCGCGGTGCCCGGCCACGACTCGCGGGCGGCCGCCGGACTGGCGCTGGCCCGGCGGCTGGCGGCGGTGGCGCTGGCGGCGGAGGGCGGGCCGGCGCGGGAGTTCCCGGACGCCGGGGCGTTCGCCGTCGGGGACCAGCTGGCGGTGGCCGGGCACGATCTGGCGGCCGCGCTGGCCGCCCTGCCCGAGGGCGCAGGGGTGCCGCTCCCGGCACCGGCGGCCGGGCCTGCCCCCGTCCCGGTGGTGCTGGCCGAGACCCTGGCCGCGGTGGCGGCGACGGCGGCGCTCTGCGCCTGAGGCGTACGGCCCGGGCGGTACCGGACCCGGGCGGACCCGGACAGGCCGAAGGCCGGCCGGGTCGGTAACCCCATGACCCGGCCGGCCTTCTGGTGTGCGGTCAGATGCTCGCGACCACCCGGTCGGCGAGCACGTACACGGCGTCCTCGTCGGTGGAGAAGGTCAGCGAGTACGAGCCGGAGAACCGCGAACCGCCGAGCAGCCGGACGTCCTCGCCCGCCCGGACCGCGTCGATCAGCCGGTAGGCCGCCTCCCGGTCGCCGGGGGCGACGCAGAGCGTGGTGCCGTCGGCGAAGGCGTACACGTCCAGCGTGCCGAGCGGGCCGGGGCGGACGTCCACCAGTGCGACGCCCTCCTCGGCGAGCGTGGTCAGCCGGGTGTCGGTCCACTCGCGGGACGGCGCCTGGCTGGGGACGAAGTCGGGGTGCGAGGGGTGGCGGCGGGGGTCGGGCATGGTCACCGGCGCGTCCTCGACGGCGGGTTCGGCGTCCAGCAGCCCGGCCTCCAGACCGGTGGCCAGCAGGTCGGCCTCCCGGCGGGCCCGGGCGTCGCCGCCGGCCTCGCCGGACGGCGCACCGGCCGGGTGGCCCGGGCGCAGCGGAGCACCGCCCTCGGTGTCGGGGCCGGCGGCGACCGGTCCGACGACGCCCTCGTTGATCAGGCCCTCCAGCGCGGAGCGCAACGCCTCGCCGAACTCCGGGTCCATGGTGCCCGAGTGGTCGGCGGCGTCCTGCGGGCCGGTGGGGCGGGGAAAGAAGAGCGGCCACTCGTCGGTGCCGCCGAGCACACCGGCGAAGGGGGAGTCGAACAATGGCGCGTCCTCGGCCGCGCGGGCCTCCTGCTCGGCCCAGAACGCCCGGGCCTCGGTGATCTCCCGCTCGCGGTCGGCGGCGAGCGCCTCGGCGACGGCCCGGCGTATCGCGGCCTCGTCGACCGGCGCGGGTACGGCCGTGGCCTGCGCGTCCAACCGGCGGGAGAGCCCTCGGAGACGGAGCAGCACGGCGGTCGACACGGCGATCAGGATCAGCAGCAGGATGGTGTAGACGGCGCTCACGGAACGTACTCCTAGCGAGGAGCGGAACGGGGTTACCTCTCCACACTGCCGCATGCGGGGCCGTTACCGCAGGGGCGAATGTCCAATTTGTCCACGACCTTCGCCTTTGTCCTCAAATTGTTAGGTAACACCGTTCTACGCTGCGGAGTTGATCCGCTCCGCACTGTCGATTTCCGGGCCCAAAACGACAGAATCGAGGGCCGGATCGACCTCTGAATGTGATCCGGCCCTCAATTACTCTGCGTCACTCCAAATGGGTGGTCTGGACCCTTGGGGGTTGACGGCGGAGGGTCAGCCGAGCCGCTCGACGACCATCGCCATGCCCTGGCCGCCGCCCACGCACATGGTCTCCAGGCCGAACTGCTTGTCGTGCCACTGCAGGGAGTTGATCAGCGTCGTGGTGATCCGGGCGCCGGTCATGCCGAAGGGGTGGCCCACCGCGATCGCGCCGCCGTTGACGTTCAGTCGGTCCAGGTCGATGCCCAGATCCCGGTAGGACGGGATGACCTGGGCCGCGAAGGCCTCGTTGATCTCGACCAGGTCGATGTCACCGATGGTCAGCCCGGCGCGCCTGAGCGCCTGTCGGGACGCCTCGACCGGGCCGTAGCCCATGATCTCCGGGGAGAGGGCGCTGACGCCGGTGGAGACCACCCGGGCGAGCGGGGTGATGCCCAGTTCGCGGGCCTTGGTGTCGGACATGACGACCAGCGCGGCGGCGCCGTCGTTCAGCGGGCAGCAGTTACCGGCGGTCACGGTGCCGTCCGGCCGGAAGACCGGCTTCAGGCCCGAGACGCCCTCCAGCGTGACGCCCGCGCGGGGGCCGTCGTCCGCGCTGACCACGGTGCCGTCCGGCAGCGTGACCGGGGTGATCTCGCGCTCCCAGAAGCCGGCCTTGACGGCGGCCTCGGCGAGGTTCTGCGAGCGGACGCCGAACTCGTCCTGCTCGGCCCGGGTGATGCCCTTGAGCGCGGCCAGGTTCTCGGCGGTCTGGCCCATCGCGATGTAGGCGTCCGGCAGCAGGCCGTCCGCGCGCGGGTCGTGCCACTCGCCGCCGCCCTCCTCGGCGCGCCTGGCGGTGCGGGCCCGGGCCTCGTCGAAGAGCGGGTTCATGGTGCCCGGCATGCCGTCCGAGGTGCCGTGGACGCTGCGCGAGACGGTCTCCACGCCGGCCGAGACGAAGATGTCGCCCTCGCCGGCCCTGATCGCGTGCAGCGCCATCCTGGTGGTCTGCAGCGAGGACGAGCAGTAGCGGGTGACGGTCGTGCCGGGCAGGTAGTCCATGCCCATCTGCACGGCCACGATCCGGGCCAGGTTGTGGCCCTGCTCGCCGCCGGGCAGGCCGCAGCCGAGCATCAGGTCGTCGATCTCGCGCGGGTCGAGCTGGGGGACCTTGGCCAGTGCGGCGCCGATGACGTGCGCGGTCAGGTCGTCCGGGCGGACGTCCTTGAGCGAGCCCTTGAAGGCCCGGCCGATCGGCGAACGGGCGGCGCTGACGATGACGGCTTCGGGCATGGCGGGCTCCTCGCTGAGTGACCTTCGGGCTGCGGCCGCCCGGGCGGTGGCCCGGCGGGTGGCCGGGACGGTCCGGGTGGACGTCCGGGAGGAAAGTTACCGTCTGGTAGTTCAGGCGTCACCAGCCCCGGCGTGTGAGCTGGCCGACGTGTTCCCGGTGTCCGGCCCGGGCCCGCCCCGCGGCTCCTCGGCGGCCCACGGGCCGGGCAGGCCGACCCGTAGCCGCTGCCGCAGCAGCGCCCAGCGCCGGGCCGCGCCCTCGGCGCCGACGGCCGCCACCTCGGAACCGGCCCGGCCCGCCGCGGCCGCCGCGGCCACCGCCACCGGCAGCACCGTCGCGCCCGGGAGCGTCCCGGCCGGCCGCTCCTCCTCGGGCCAGAGGCCGAGCGCGGCGCAGACCGAGGGCAGCACGGCCATCGAGGCCGTCGCGTAGCCCTGGGCCGACGGGTGGTAGCGGTCGGCGGCGAACATCTCCGGCCGGGCCGCGAACTCCGGCCCGAGCAGCGAGCCCAGCGAGACCGTCCGGCCGCCCGCCCCCACCACCGCGATGGTCTGCGCGGCGGCCAGCTGCCGGCTCAGCCGGCGGGCCACCCAGCGCAGCGGAGGGCGGACCGGCTTGATCGTGCCGAGGTCGGGGCAGGTGCCGACGACCACCTCGCACCCGTTGGCCCGCAGTGCCGCGACCGCCTCGCCGAGCTGGCGCACCGAGGCCTGGGCCGGGCTGTGCCGGGTGACGTCATTGGCGCCGACCATGATCACCGCGATGTCGGGGCGGTGCGGCAGGGCCTGCTCCAGCTGGCCGGAGAGATCGGCCGAGCGCCCGCCCGGGCGGGCCACGTTGACCAGCCGGACCGGCCGCTCCGCCACCGAGGCGAGGCCCGCCGCGAGCAGCGCCCCCGGGGTCTCGCGGGCGCGCAGCACACCGAGCCCGGCGGCGGTGGAGTCACCGAGGAAGGCGAGCACCAGCGGTGGCCGCGGCCCGGCGGCGGCGTCCGCGAAGGCCTCGCCGTACACGCCGTCGGCCTTGGGCGGGTTCGTGTCCAGGACGCCGATGGCCTGGACGGCCAGCTTGCTCTCCGTCAGCAGCACCCCCACCAGCCCCACGCCCAGCAGGCCGAGCCCGCCTCCGCCGTACGCCGCCGCGGTGGCGATCCGCCGGGCCACCCGGGCCCGCGACTCCTGTGCCCCTGGCATTCGGTGCCCCCTTCGCGTCCTCGTGCCGCCCCCGACGGGGCCACTCCAGCGCCTGTACACCTCTTCTACCCGCCGCCGGCCGCGCGCTATCGGCCGGCGGCGTCCATCCGGGGCCGGCCGGCGGCCACGCGCTGCGGGCGGACGTGGTGATTCCGGGGCCCTACGCTTTGGGTACCGAATGCACTCGCATGCCCACAGACCGGGAGGACCCCCGTGCGGTACCACAACTCGATCATCGACCTGGTCGGCAACACGCCACTGGTCAAGCTGAACAAGGTCACCGAGGGCATCAGCGCGACAGTGCTGGCGAAGGTCGAGTACTTCAACCCCGGCGGCTCGGTGAAGGACCGCATCGCGATGCGCATGATCGAGGCCGCCGAGGCCTCGGGCGCGCTGAAGCCGGGTGGCACGATCGTGGAGCCGACCTCCGGCAACACGGGCGTCGGGCTGGCGATCGTGGCCCAGCAGAAGGGCTACAAGTGCATCTTCGTCTGCCCGGACAAGGTGTCCACCGACAAGATCAACACGCTGCGCGCGTACGGTGCCGAGGTGGTGGTCTGTCCGACCGCCGTCGCGCCCGAGCATCCGGACTCCTACTACAACGTCTCCGACCGGCTGGTCCGTGAGACGCCCAACGCCTGGAAGCCGGACCAGTACTCCAACCCGGACAACCCGGCCTCGCACTACCACTCCACCGGTCCGGAGCTGTGGGAGCAGACCGAGGGGCGGATCACCCACTTCGTGGCGGGCGTCGGCACCGGCGGCACCATCTCCGGCACCGGCAACTACCTGAAGGAGGTCTCCGGCGGCAAGGTCAAGGTGATCGGCGCCGACCCGGAGGGCTCGGTCTACTCGGGCGGCACCGGCCGGCCGTACCTGGTCGAGGGCGTCGGTGAGGACTTCTGGCCGACCGCCTACGACCGCAGCGTCGCGGACGGGATCGTCGCCGTCTCCGACAAGGACTCCTTCCAGATGACCCGCCGCCTGGCCAAGGAGGAGGGCCTGCTGGTCGGCGGCTCCTGCGGGATGGCCGTGGTCGCCGCGCTGGAGGTGGCCAAGGAGCTCGGCCCGGACGACGTCGTCGTGGTGCTGCTGCCGGACGGCGGCCGCGGCTACCTGTCCAAGATCTTCAACGACGACTGGATGGCCGACTACGGCTTCCTGCCGTCGTCCACCGACGAGGCGCACATCAGCGAGGTGCTGGCCCGCAAGAACGCCATCGAGCACGAGGGCATCCCGCAGTTCGTCCACATGCACCCCAACGAGACGGTCGCCGAGGCGGTGCGGGTGCTGCGCGAGTACGGCGTCTCGCAGATGCCGGTGGTCTCCCCGGGCGCCGGGCACCCCGACATCATGGCCGGCGAGGTGATCGGCTCGGTGGTGGAGAAGCTGCTGCTGGAGGGCGTCTTCGCGAACGAGATCACGCTGACCGACACCCTGGACAAGGTGATGTCCAAGCCGCTGCCGGTGGTCGGCTCGGGCGAGACCGTCACCAACCTGATGACGGTGCTGGAGAAGGCCGACGCGGCGGTGGTGCTGGTGGAGGGCAAGCCGCAGGGCATCGTCACCCGCCAGGACCTGCTGGGCTTCCTCACCGGCCGCGCCGCGCACTGACGCGCGGTCACCCCGTGGACTGGGCCGGTCGGCTGAAGATTCGTCCACGGCCCACGTGGTACACCGGCGTCACCTGCCCGCAGCACGTGGTTAACAAGGGTCGGGCATGGTGGTGTCAACGGCAAGACGCCGCACGAGGCGACGGCAACCGTCCGGGAGCGGCTCCCCGGCGACCGCGGTCGGCTCCGGACACGTCGGTCGGCCCTGACCCGGCCGGCTGTGTCCTTGGCCCTCCTTGCCCGGCATCGGGCAGGAGGGGCCCACTCCTTGCCCGGCATCGGGCAGGAGGGGCCCACTTCTCGCCCGGCATCGGGCAAGGAGGGGCCACTGTGGGAGACGCCGTCGTCCCGCCCCTGTCCGGCTTCGGCCGGTGGACAGGGTGCGGCGGCTCCCGCGGCATCCACCGCGCCGTCCGGCGCGTCTCCGCGGCTCCCGGGTGGGGGAGCCCAGACGGAGGCGGCAGGGCCGGTCCCTCTCCGGAGGGGCCGGCCCTTCCCGTACCCTCGCACGCATGACCAGCACTGAAACGACCGGCCAGGACGCACCGCGCTACGTCCGGCTCAGCATCGAGCTCATCGCCGAGATCACCGACGAGCAGGCGCTCAAGAACGCCGCCCTGAAGCAGGTGGCGGACGACGAGTACCTCGACGACGAGGAGCGCGCCCAGTCCGTCGAGGCCATCGACGTGGACCCGTCGGGTTCGCTCGCCCACTTCATCGACCCGGTCGCCCTCCTCGGCGACGTCCCGGGCGTGGAGCTCGCCTCGGCGACCTGGGAGTCCGCGCAGACCGAGTTCGACCCCGAGGGGGACGGCTGGGACGAGTACACGGTGGACGAGTCCGGCGAGTCCGCCGAGTAGTCGTCACGACGTGTGACCGCCCGGTCTGCTCACCGCAGACCGGGCGCTTTGCCCATATTTGGCGGGAAATTGAGTCGTCTCATACGATCGCTACCCGTCGGTGGTGGAACCGTGAAGGGGCGGATTGCGTTTCTGTATCCGTAATGCCCGGGATGATCAGCAGGGAGAAGACGACGTGACGGCACGGGACGCGCAGGGCCGGGCAGGCGGCGGAAACTGGAGCCGGCGCGGCGTGCTGGCGGGCCTGATCGGAGCGCCGGTCCTGCTGCTGGCGGCCTGCAACGACAGCAAGAGCACCGGGAACGCCACCACCGGCGGGAACGCCGCAGGCGGGAGGACCCCGGCCGCGGACGGCACCGGCGGCACCGGTGGCACCGGCACCACCGAAAGCCCGGCCACCAGCGCGAGCGCCAGCACCCCGCCGAAGACCTCGGCGGCCGTCATCACCGTCACCCCCGCCGACGGCGCCACCGGGGCCAGCTTCAGCGAGCCGGTCAAGGTCACCGTCGCCGACGGCACCCTCGGCTCGGTCACGGTCACCGACTCCACCGGCAAGGCGCTGGCCGGCCAGCTCTCCTCCGACGGCACCAGCTGGACCTCCGCCGCGGCCCCGGCCAGCGGCACCAAGTACACCGTCGCCGCCACCGCCACCGACAAGGACAAGCGCGAGGCGAACGCCAACGCCGCCTTCACCACGGCGACCCCGGCCAACACCTTCGTCGGCTACTTCACCCCCGAGGACGGCTCCGTCGTCGGCGTCGGCATGCCGGTGTCGATCAACTTCAGCAAGCCGGTCACCGACCGCAAGACCGTCCAGCAGGCGATCACCGTCATAGCCGAGCCGGGCGTCGAGATCGTCGGGCACTGGTTCTCCAGCACCCGCCTCGACTTCCGGCCGCAGGACTACTGGGCCAAGGGCACCAAGGTCACCGTCAAGCTCCGGCTCAAGGACGTCCAGGGCGCCAAGGGCGTCTACGGCACCCAGTCCAAGGACGTCCGCTTCACCATCGGCCGGGCGCAGACCAGCGTCGCCGACCTCGCCACCAAGAAGCTCACCGTCACCACCGACGGCCAGGTCAGCGCCGTCTACGCGATCTCCGGCGGCGCGCCCGAGTTCCGCACCTGGGGCGGCAAGATGGTCATCTCCGAGCAGTTCCAGCAGACCCGGATGAACTCGCAGACCGTCGGCCTCGGCAGCGAGTACGACATCGCCGACGTGCCGCACGCCCAGCGGCTGACCACCTCGGGCACCTTCATCCACGGCAACTACTGGTCCCCGTCGACGATCTTCGGCGGCCAGAACACCAGCCACGGCTGCGTCGGCCTGCGGGACGCCCAGGGCGGCCAGGACGCCGCCAAGGACGGCTACAAGTTCTACAAGAGCTCGATGATCGGTGACGTGGTCGAGGTCGTGAACTCCGGCGACAAGACCGTCGAGCCGTCCAACGGCCTCAACGGCTGGAACCTGGGCTGGGCCGCCTGGAAGGCCGGCAGCGCGATCTGACCGCGCTCCGGGCGGACGGCGAACGCCACGGCCGAAACCCGCCGGACTCCGGGCGGCCGGGGCGCCAGGGTGGAGGCATGACCACAACCACCACACCCGCCCTGGCCGTCCGCCCGATCGACCCGGCCGTCCTCGCGGCGCTGCGGGAGCGCGACGACGCGGGCCGCCCGCCGGTGCCGGCCGGGAACGAGGACGGCGGCGCCCCGCTGCGCTGCTGCCTGACCCGGGCCAGGCCCGGCGAGGCGATCCTGCTGACCGGCTACGCGCCGCTGCGCCGCTGGGCCGCCGAGACCGGTGCCGACCCGGGCCCGTACGACGAGACCGGTCCGGTCTTCGTGCACGCCGGACCGTGCCCCGGGGCCGGGGACGCCTGGCCGACCGGCTTCCACGGCGGCGAGCGGGTGCTGCGCGCCTACGACCGGCGTGGGCACATCCTGCGCGGTGTGCCGGTCACCCCGGACACCGCCGAGGCCGCCGCCACCGAGCTGCTGGCCGACCCGGAGGTGGCCGTGGTGCACGTCCGGGCACTGCACTTCGGCTGCTTCCTGCACGAGGTCCGGAGGGCCTGAACCGGCCGGTGGATCAGCGCTCGGCGTAGTCGGCGAAGCCCTGCCGGTCGATGAAGACGCAGGGCTCGTCGCCGACCACCCGGGCGTCGTGCCCGGCCGGGCAGACCATGACGTCACCCGGGCCGCCCGGTCAGCCCCCGGTGCGGGCGACGCCGATCGGGCAGCTCGCGCCGGTGCCGCCGAGGCCGCAGTAGCCGTTCGGGTTCTTGGCGTCGGACAGGTACTGCTGGTGGTACGGCTCGGCCGGGTAGAACGGGCCGGCCGGAGCGATCTCGGTGGTGACGGGGCCGAGGCCGATCGCGGTCAGCGCCGGCTGGAAGGCGTCCCGGGTGGCGGTCGCGGCTTCCTGCTGGGCCGGGGAGTGGGTGTAGACGGCGGACCGGTACTGGGTGCCCACGTCGTTGCCCTGGCGGTTGCCCTGCGTCGGGTCGTGCGACTCCCAGAAGGTCTTCAGCAGCCGCTCGTACGAGATCACCGCCGGGTCGTAGACCACCCGGACCGCCTCGGTGTGCCCGGTCAGCCCGCTGCACACCTCCTCGTACGTCGGGTTGGGGGTGTACCCGCCCTGGTAGCCGACCAGCGTCGTCCAGACGCCGGGCAGGCGCCAGAACGTCCGCTCGGCGCCCCAGAAGCAGCCGAGCCCGAAGTCGGCCACCTCCAGCCCGTCCGGGTACGGCCCGGTGAGCGGGTGCCCGAGCACGGTGTGCGGCTCGCGCAGGGCGAAGGACGGCTCCGGCCGGCCGGGCAGCGCCTGGTCGGGAGGGACGAGCGAGGTCTTGTGACGGTTGAACAGCACGGCCTGCTCCAACTGGTCGGCAAGGATGGCAGACAGTCCAACGCCGACGGCCGCCACCGGATTCCGGAGGCGGCCGCGAGCGGGTGGGGCAGGGGGTCAGGCGGAGGCCCCGGCGGCCTTCGTCGAGGCCTTGACGGCGTCGATCCGGGTGTCGACGAAGTGCTGCCTGGGGTCGTCGTACCAGGCGGCCCACGGCTGGGGGATGAACCGGCCCAGCGCGCGGTACTGCTCCATCGCCTCGGTGGCCCGGCCGGCGCGGGTCAGCGCGAAGGCGAGCCAGCCCCGGGCGTACAGGATCCGGTGGTGGCCGGGGTCGGCGGCGGCCAGGTCGGCGAGCGCGGCGTCGAGCGCGGCGCCCACCTCGGGCCGCTGCCAGGCGGTGCGCTTCTCGTCGTCCCGGGCGAACTGCTCGTAGTACGCCTCCAGCCTCATCGGTGCCAGCAGGCTGCCGGCCGGCGCCGCGGCGACGGCCTCGTCGATGAACCCGTGCATCAGCTCGTGGCTGCCCCGCCACTTGGCGCACCAGTACTGCAGGGCCCGGTTGTGGGCCGCCCAGTGGTACGGGTCGCGCTTGACGATCTCGGACCACAGTGCCCCGAACCGGTCGTGGTCCCAGCCGAGGCCCATCGCGATGGAGAGCTGGGTCGCCCAGGGGTTCGGGTCGTCGGGGGCCAGCGCGGCCGCCTCGGCGGAAGCCTCCTCGGCCTCCCGCAGCACCCGGTGGAATCCCGCGAACTGCTCGGCGGACACCTGCCGGGCGGCCGAGCCGGTGCGGATGTTCCAGGCCAGCAGGACCAGCGCGTCGGCGTGCAGCAGTGCGGCGGTCGGGTCCTCGGGCCGTTCCTCGCGCCAGGCCCGCAGCCAGGTGTCGTCCTCGGCGGCCAGCTGCGACAGCGGGCGCATCCGCCGCACCCGGGCGTCGGCGTTCGCGCCGCCGGCCAGGTACGCGGCGGCCGGCCGCCAGTCGCCCGACTCGGCGGCCCGGAGCGCGGCCAGCTCCTCGGGGCCCGGCTCGCCCTCCACGACCAGCTCGCTGCCCAGCAGCAGGCCGTGCTCGGCCGGGGTGATGGTGTTGCCGGCGCGCTCCTCCTCGGCGAGCCGCCCCTCGTGGCGGGCGATGGCGGCCCTGGCCCGCTCCAGCTGGGCCAGCTTGCGCTTGGCGAGCCGGGTCATGACCACGGGGAACAGCAGGGCCAGTCCGACGAAGGCCAGGACGATGATGCCGATCACAGATGTTCTTCCGGACAGCGGGGAAAGGACGGCGGAACGGTCAGGCCGAGGCGGGCTCGGCCGCGCCGGCGAGCAGGGCACGCAGCGGCGCGGTGTCCGGCCGGTCGGCGCAGGCGGAGTCGAGGGCCCGGTCGAGGGCGTCGGCCATGCCCTCGGGCAGGCGCAGCTCGGCCGAGCGCGACCAGGAGAACTCCCAGGAGGCCAGGCCGCTTTCGACGAGGGCCACCACGAAGGCGTGGCCGAGCTCCTCGCGCAGCACGGGGCGGGCGAACTCGCGGGCGGCCCGGCCGGTGGCGGCGGCCGCCTGCTCGCTCTTCGGCAGCAGGTCGGTGAACTCCCACGCCCGGCCGCCGTCGACGGCGTCGAGCAGGCCGTGGACCGTGGGCGGCAGGCCCAGCCCGGTCAGCGCCCGGCAGGCCGGACCGGCCGCCTCACGGGCGTGCGCCAGCATGGCCGTCCGTACCAGCTCCGGCCATTCCACCCGCTGCTTGCCGGCGGCCTCCGGGACCAGGCTGACGACCTCCAGCTCGACGAGGACGCGCTCGGCGTCGTGCAGCAGGGCGAAGGCGGGCCCGGTCGCACCGGCGCCGCGGCCGTCGTCGGGCAGTGCCTCGACGGCGGCGACCCGGCGGTCGATCGGCGGGTGCGAGTCGTACGGGTCGGGCTCGTGCTCGGGCAGGCCGAGGGCGAGATCGGCCAGCTCCTGGCGACGCTTCGGGTCGCTCAGCAGGTGGGCGAGGCCGCCGTAGAACTGGCCGGGCGGCGGGAGCAGACCGGCGCCCCAGCCGAGGGTGGCGTAGCCGTTGAGGTAGAAGCCCTGGGCGGCGTCCAGCACCGGGACCTTTCGCAGCGCGGAGGCGGTGGCCTCGCGGCCGGCCAGCCGGGCGGCCACCAGGTCGGCGGCGTACTCCTGACGGCGGCTGACCGACTCGGAGACCCGGAAGTACAGCTTCGCGTACAGGGTGAAGAGCTTGGCCAGCACCCGGTCGACGCCGCCGGTGGCCTTCTCCTCGGACGGCTTGCGGCCCTTGGCGATCCGCTTCTCGGCCTTGGCCTGGAGCTTGGCGGCCTCCTCGGCCTTGTGCGCGTCGGCGCTCTGGTGCAGGTCTCCGACGGCGCGCAGGATCGCGGTACGGCCGGCCACGGTGATACCGGCCAGCCGGACGTCCTGGTTGCTGTAGTGGCCGAACTCGTGGGCCAGGACGGCCTCCAGCTCGCCCTCGGTGAGGCCCATCAACAGCGGGGTGCCGATCACCAGATGGCGCTTGCCGGGCAGCAGGCCGAGCAGCCTGGTCTCCTCCAGCACACCCGCGTTGACGTCAGGGACGAGCCGGATCTCGGCCGGGCCGCGGACGCCGGTCCGCTCGGCGACGCGGTCCACCACGGCCCAGATCGCGGGCTGCTGTTCGCGGTCGGCGGGCACCCCGGGCAGCTCTCCGCCGTCCTCGCGACTACGGGTCAGGAAGACCGCCCGGACCACGGGGTAGGCGACGAGGGCGGTGAGCGCCCAGATCTTGAGCACGCCCGGGTTCACGTGGCCGGCGGCCTGGTACAGGCCGATGTCGAGAACGATCAGGCCCACGACGATGCCGAGGGCGAGCAGGTAGAAGCCGGCGAGCATCACCACGGCGGTCAGGGCTCTGGTGGACGTGCTCATGCCGGTGGGATGCTGGGGCGCGCCCATGCGGTGGTCCTCCCCCGAAGGGTGCCGCAGGGTGCGGCGCTGGTGAACATGTGTACGGTGCGTGCAGATCGTAGCGGCCGGGTGTGACGAGCTGCACCGGGCTTTCGCTCTGACCGGGCTTCGACGCATTTGCGCACTACCCTCAGTGCTATGACCGAGCACCAGCTTCCCCAGGGCTTCGAGACTCTCGCCATCCACGCGGGTCAGGAAGCAGACCCCCAGACCGGGGCCGTCGTCACGCCGATCTACCAGGTGTCCACCTACAAGCAGGACGGGGTGGGCGGCCTGCGGGGCGGTTACGAGTACAGCCGCAGCGCCAACCCCACCCGTACCGCGCTGGAGGAGTGCCTCGCGGCGCTGGAGGGCGGCGCGCGCGGGCTCGCCTTCGCCTCCGGCCTGGCCGCCGAGGACACCCTGCTGCGCACCGTCCTCAAGCCGGGCGACCACATCGTGATCCCCAACGACGCCTACGGCGGCACCTTCCGGCTCTTCGCCAAGGTGCTGACCCGCTGGGGCGTCGAGTTCTCCGTCGCCAACACCCAGGACCTGGCGACCGTCCGCGAGGCGCTGCGCCCCAACACCCGCGCGGTCTGGGTGGAGACCCCGTCCAACCCGCTGCTGGGCATCACCGACCTGGCCGCGCTCGCCGAGATCGCGCACGGCGCCGGCGCGCTGCTGGTGGTCGACAACACCTTCGCCAGCCCGTACCTGCAGCAGCCGATCTCGCTCGGCGCGGACGCGGTCGTGCACTCCACCACCAAGTACATGGGCGGCCACTCGGACGTGGTCGGCGGTGCGCTGGTGCTGGCCGACGCGGGCCTCGGCGAGGAGGTCGCGTACCACCAGAACGCGATGGGCGCGGTCGCCGGGCCATTCGACGCGTGGCTGGTGCTGCGCGGCATCAAGACCCTCGGCGTGCGGATGGACCGGCACAGCTCCAACGCGGAGAAGGTCGCCGAGCTGCTGGCCGGCCACCCCGAGGTCAGCCAGGTGCTCTACCCGGGCCTGCCCGAGCACCCCGGCCACGACATCGCCGCCAAGCAGATGAAGGCGTTCGGCGGCATGGTCTCCTTCCGCGTCAAGGGCGGCGAGGAGGCGGCGGTCGAGGTCTGCAACCGCGCGGAGCTGTTCACCCTCGGTGAGTCGCTGGGCGGCGTCGAGTCGCTGATCGAGCACCCGGGCCGGATGACGCACGCCTCGGTGGCCGGTTCGGCCCTGGAGGTGCCCGCCGACCTGGTCCGCGTCTCGGTCGGCATCGAGTCGATCGACGACCTGCTGGCGGACCTCCGGCAGGCGCTGGGTTAGTCCTGCCGCCCTGGCCGGTCCGCGGTGTACGACTCCATCGCGTGGTTGAAGCGGGCCAGCAGGGCGCAGAACGCGCGTTGTTCCTCGGGTGGCCAGCCGGCCACCAGGCGGCGGGTCAACTCGGCCCGTCCGTCCTGCACTTCGGCCAGCCGGCGGGCGCCGAGCGGGGTCAGTGCGAGCCGTACGGCACGGCGGTCGGCCGGGTCCTGGACCCGGCCGACCAGGCCGGCCGCCACCAGCGGGGCGACCTGCCGGGTGACTGTGGAGGAGTCGACGCCCAGGGCGTCGGCCAGCGCCTTCACATTGGCGGGCCCGTGCCGCTCCAGGCGGTCGAGCAGGAGATAGGCGGCGCGGTCCAGCGCGCCGACGCCGTCGGAGGTCCGGACCTGTTCCATCCGGCGGGCGAACACCGCCAGATGGTACTGGAGTTGGGCGTGCACGGGGTCGGTGCGGTCGGTGGCCTGGGGCGAGGTCGTCGTCATCGCGGCTCACGATCGTCGTGCGGTGAGAGAGGCTCAGAGGCAGCAGCGTACGCGGGCCGGGCGGGCCCGGGAACAGGCCCGGCGTCCCCGGCCGGCCGCCGCGGCGGCCGTAGGCTGGCGTTATGCAGAGCTGGCCGATCACCCTCGACGACGTCCGCGGTGCCCAGAAGATGCTCGTCGGGGTCGCCCGGGTGACGCCAATGGAGGGCAGCCGGCACCTCTCGGCGCTGATCGGCTCGCCGGTCCACCTGAAGTGCGAGAACCTCCAGCGCACCGGCTCGTTCAAGCTGCGCGGGGCGTATGTGCGGATCGCGGGACTCTCGCCGGTGCAGCGGGCCGGAGGGGTGGTCGCGGCGAGCGCCGGGAACCACGCGCAGGGGGTGGCGCTGGCGGCCTCGCTGCTCGGGGTCCGGTCGACCGTCTTCATGCCGGTGGCCGCGCCGCTGCCCAAGGTCGCGGCGACCCGCGAGTACGGCGCCGAGGTCCGGCTGCACGGCGCCACGGTGGACGAGGCGCTGCAGGCCGCGCAGCGCTACGCGGAAGCGACCGGCGCGGTGTTCATCCACCCCTTCGACCACTGGGACGTGGTCACCGGCCAGGCCACCGTCGGGCTGGAGATCCTGGAACAGTGCCCCGAGGTGCGCACCATCCTGGTCGGGGTGGGCGGCGGCGGGCTGCTGGCCGGGATCGCGGCGGCGGTCAAGCCGCTCCGCCCGGACGTGCGGGTGATCGGGGTGCAGGCGGCGGGCGCGGCCGCGTACCCGCCCTCGCTGGCGGCGGGGCGGCCGGTGTCGCTGGAGCACATCGCCACCATGGCGGACGGGATCATGGTCGGCCGGCCCGGGGACATCCCGTTCGAGGTGGTCAACACCCTGGCGGACGGCGTCCGGACGGTCTCCGAGGACTCGCTCTCGCGGGCCCTGCTGCTGAGCCTGGAGCGGCTGAAGCTGGTGGTCGAGCCGGCCGGGGCCAGCCCGGTCGCGGCGCTGCTGGAGCAGCCGGACTCGTTCGAGGGGCCGGTGGTGGCGGTGCTCTCCGGCGGCAACATCGACCCGCAGCTGATGCAGCGGGTGCTGCGGCACGGCCTGGCGGCGGCCGGCCGCTATCTGTCGCTCCGGGTGCGGCTGGCGGACCGGCCGGGCTCGCTGGCGAACCTGCTGGCGGTGCTGACCGAGGTGGACGCGAACGTGCTGGACGTGGCACATGTGCGGATCGACCCGCGGCTGGGGCTGACCGAGGTCGAGGTGGACCTGCACCTGGAGACCAAGGGGCCGGAGCACTGCGCCCTGGTGATCGGCGAGCTGCGGGACGCCGGGTACGTGGTCTCGCAGTAGGGCCGGCCGGGCGGGATCCGGAGGGAACTCAGGGCGGAGCCGTCTCCCTTGACGCGATATATCGCGAGCTGCCAGACTCGCGATACATCGTGTTTTGGGGCCCGGTGGACCGAGGGCGCCGAAACCGAGTCGCCCCCATGCCCGAACACGGGCAGAGTGGGGCAGATCACTCACCATCGTCCGAATGTCGTTCGAGGAGATGAGACAGGCCCATGGCGCCAGCCATCCAAGCCGAGAATCTGGTCAAGACCTTCGGTGACGTACGAGCCCTGGACGGCGTCAGCCTCGACGTCCCCGAGGGCACGGTGCTCGGGCTGCTCGGCCCGAACGGCGCCGGCAAGACCACCACCGTGCGCGTCCTCACCACCCTGCTCCGCCCCGACTCCGGCCGCGCGGTGGTGGCCGGCGTCGACGTGCTCAAGCACCCCAACCAGGTCCGCAGCCTGATCGGCCTCTCCGGCCAGTACGCGGCGGTGGACGAGTACCTCACCGGCTTCGAGAACCTCCAGATGGTCGGCGAGCTCTACCAGATGAGCGCCCGCGACGCGAAGGCGCGGGCGCTGGAGCTGCTGGAGTGGTTCAACCTCACCGAGGCCAGGAACCGCACCGCCAAAACCTACTCCGGCGGTATGCGCCGCCGGCTCGACCTCGCCGCCGCCCTGGTCGTGCGGCCGCCGGTGATGTTCCTGGACGAGCCGACCACCGGCCTCGACCCGCGCAACCGGCTCGCCCTCTGGGAGGTCATCGAGACCCTGGTCGAGCAGGGCACCACGCTGCTGCTCACCACCCAGTACCTGGAGGAGGCGGACCGCCTCGCCCACGACATCGCCGTGGTCGACCACGGCCGGGTGATCGCCCGGGGCAGCGCCGACCAGCTCAAGGCGCAGATCGGCGGCGAGCGGATCGAGGTCGTGGTGCACCGCGCCGAACTGGTCGGCGACGCGGTCGCCGCGCTGGCCGGGTACGCCAAGGGCGAGCCGGTGCTGGAGAGGAACACCCGGAAGATCACCGTCCCGGTCAGCGGCGGCGCCCGGGTGCTCGCGGACGCGATCCGCGAGCTGGACGCCCGGTCGATCGAGATCGACGACATCGGCCTGCGTCGTCCGACCCTGGACGACGTCTTCCTCTCGCTCACCGGCCACGCCGCCGCGGCCGAGGGCGAGGAGAACGGCGTCGAGGGCGGGGAAAGGAGCCGGGGCCGGGGCGGCCGCGGCAGGGGCACGACGGGCGGCGGGGACGGCCCCGGCCCCGGCCCCGGCCCGGACAAGCAGGCCGTCGCGGCCGGTAAGGAGCTGTGAGATGACGACCGCCACCGAGCACGCCATCGGCGGAGCGGTACCCCGGCAGCGCCGGGGCGCGGCCGCGATCCTGCACGATTCCTGGGTGGTCGCCCGGCGGAACCTGCGCCGGATGACCCGGATACCCGAAATCGTGGTGTTCGGGCTGATGCAGCCCGTGATGTTCGTGCTGCTGTTCTCGTACGTCATGGGCGGGGCGATCCAGATCCCCGGGACGCAGGCCAGCTCGTCCACGTACATCCAGTTCCTGATGGCGGGCATCTTCGCCCAGACCGTGACCTTCGCGACGGCCGGAGCCTCCGCCGGTATCGCCGAGGACATGACCAAGGGTCTGGTGGACCGGTTCCGCTCGCTGCCGATGGCCCGTTCGGCGGTGCTGGTCGGCCGTACCCTGGCGGACCTCTGCCAGACCGCGTTCACGCTGGTCGTCCTGGCGATGGTGGCGCTGCTGGTCGGCTGGCGGACCGACGAGGGCGTACTGAAGGCGCTGGGCGCGTTCGGGCTGCTGCTCCTGCTCGGCTACGCCTTCTCCTGGATCGGCGCGCTGATCGGCCTCTCGGTGCGCAGCCCCGAGGCGGCCACCTCGGCCGGGCTGATCTGGCTGTTCCCGCTGACCTTCATCTCCAACGCCTTCGTGCCGATCGGCAGCATGCCGGGCTGGCTGCAGGGGATCGCCTACTGGAACCCGTTCAGCGCCACCGTGCAGGCCTGCCGCGACCTGTTCGGCAACCAGGTCGGCCCGGTGGACAGCGCCTGGCCGATGCAGCACGCGACGCTGGTGTCGGTGCTCTGGTCGCTGGTGATCACCGCGGTGTTCTCCTGGCTGTCGGTGCGCAAGTACCGTTCGGCCAGTGCCTGAGCCCCGCCGGAGCAGCCGCGAGGGCGGCCGCGGAGACTCTCCGCGGCCGCCCTCGTCAGGTGCGGGTGATCAGCCGGCGTACGGCTTGACCTCGATGATCCGGACCGAGGCCTGCTTGCCGTTCGGCAGCTCGTACGTCGCGTCGTCACCGATCGTCTTGCCGTCGATCGCGCGGCCCAGCGGCGACTGCGGCGAGTAGATGTCCAGGTCGTCGTCGCCGGCCACCTCGCGCGAGCCGAGCAGGAACTTCATGGTGTCGTCCTCGTCGCCGTCGAAGGCGACCGTGACGACCATGCCCGGAGCCACCACACCCGAGTCCGCCGGGGCCTCGCCGACCTTGGCGCGCTCCAGGAGCTGGGTCAGCTGTCGGATGCGCAGCTCGTACTTGCCCTGCTCCTCCTTGGCCGCGTGGTAACCGGCGTTCTCCTTGAGGTCACCCTCTTCGCGCGCCGCCTCGATCTTCTGGGCGATCTCGATGCGCCAGGGGCCGGTCAGGTGGTCCAGCTCGGCCTTGAGCTGGTCGTAGCCGGACTGAGTGAGCCAGGTCACGTGTTCGCTGGTCTGGGTCACAGGTGCTCCTCGTAGGTGCTGGGGCTGTGCTGAGGGTGTGAGTCGTCAGCCGGGGTGGTGGTGATTTCGGTCTTAACTACAAAGCAACGCCCGCTCCCGTACCATCCGGTGCGGAAGGGGCGAAATCACGAGCCTAACAACTCCCGCCGACAAGCGGGAGGGTCGTTGGCGCGCCATTGACGACAGCATTGCGCCAAGGTGTACAGCAATGGTGCGGGGCTCCTCTACGGATTCCCGCTCCCGCGATCGAATATGCGCCCGGGCGTGCCGCAACCGCCGGGGGTCACTTGGCGGGGGTGCATCCCAGCAGCTCGGCGGTGGTGCCGCGGGCGGTGGTCCGCAGGCTCACCACGGCGTCGTAGCTGGAGCCGTCCGCCGGTACGGCGAAGTCGGCCACCCCGACGACGGCGCCGTCCTCGCCCTGCGAGCGGACGGTACAGCTGCCCGCCGTGCCGTCGCCCTTGCGCACCGCCAGGTGCAGCCGCATCTCGGAGTCCGAGACCGCCTCGAAGGACGGGACGGTGCCGTTGATCTTCGTCTCGCGGATCAGGTAGGAGCCGCCGAGCCAGGCCACCAGGCCCAGCAGCAGCACGCCGCAGGCCGCGCCCACCACCTTCAGACGGCGGTCCGCCTCGCGGTCGCCGCGCCGGCCGTAGCGCCCCTCGGGCAGCTGCGGGGTGGTGGTGCCTGCGCTCATCGGAGTCAGTCCTCTCCTGGGGAGGGCGTCCCCCGGCCCGGCGGCCGGAGGGTACCCCCAGGGGCCAGGGGTGGTGCGGGGGAATGGAAGGGTCCTCCAGTCCGTCACTATAGGAGGGGCACGCCCGCGGCCGGTCCGGCGGGGGCGGGGCTCGGCCGTGTCGGCGCCATGCCCGGCCGGTCCCGCGGTGACGCGGTCCCGAACTGAGCGGCTCGGACGATGGGCAGACCGGACTTCGCGGAAGGCCCAGACATTGTGGAAGGAACGCTGGCGTTGACTGAGCAGTTGCGACTGATGGCGGTGCACGCTCACCCGGACGACGAGTCCAGCAAGGGTGCGGCCACCATGGCCATGTACGTCGACCAGGGGGTGGACGTGCTCGTGGCCACCTGCACCGGGGGTGAGCGCGGGTCGGTCCTCAACCCCAAGCTGCAGGGGCGCCCGGAGATCGAGGAGAACATCCACGAGGTCCGGCGCAAGGAGATGGACGAGGCCCGCGCGATCCTCGGGGTCACCCAGGCCTGGCTCGGCTTCGTCGACTCCGGCCTGCCCGAGGGGGATCCGCTGCCCCCGCTGCCCGAGGGCTGCTTCGCCCTGCAGGACGTGAAGGAGGCGGCCGAGCCGCTGGTCCGGCTGATCCGCGAGTTCAAGCCGCAGGTCATCACGACCTACGACGAGAACGGGGGCTACCCGCACCCCGACCACATCATGACCCACAAGATCACCATGCTGGCCTTCGACGCCGCCGGCGACCCGGACGCCTACCCGGAGGCCGGCGAGCCCTGGCAGCCGCTGAAGCTCTACTACAACCACGGCTTCCCGATGGGCCGGATCCGCGCGCTGCACGCCTACCTCACCGAGCACGGCCACGAGTCGCCGTACGGCGAGTGGATCGAGGGCTGGGAGAAGAGCGGCCGCAAGGAGCGCGAGATCACCACCCGGGTCCACTGCGGCGACTGGTTCGGCACCCGGGACCGCGCGCTGATCGCCCACGCCACCCAGATCGACCCGGACGGGCCCTGGTTCCGTGTCCCGCTGGACGTCCAGCGGGAGGTCTGGCCGACCGAGGACTACGAGCTGGCCCGCACCCTGATCGACGCCGACCTGCCGGAGGACGACCTGTTCGCCGGCCTGCGCACCCCCTCCATGGCGGTCGAGGCCGCCGACACGCGCGACTGACCCACCCCCGGTGGCCCGGCTCGTCGTGAGCCGGGCCACCATGGAGAGATGAGCACCCCCGTGAACCTCACCCACCTCGCCGCCTCGCTCGCCGTCGACGACGCCAAGGTGACCCCCGGCCTGCTGGGCTTCGTCGTCTTCGCCGCCCTCGGCGTGGCCACCTGGTTCCTGGCCAAATCGATGAACCGGCAGTTCAAGCGCGTCAACTTCGTCGAGGAGCCGGAGCCGCCGAAGGAGTGAGACACCGCCCCCGTACCGGCGCCGATGCGCGAGGATGGGGGCATGCCGAACCGCCTCGCCGATGCGACCTCGCCGTATTTGCTGCAGCACGCCGAGAACCCGGTCGACTGGTGGCCGTGGGGAGTGGAGGCGTTCGAGGAGGCACGGCGGCGCGGGGTGCCGGTGCTGCTCTCGGTCGGGTACGCGGCGTGCCACTGGTGTCATGTGATGGCGCACGAGTCGTTCGAGGACGAGGCGCTCGCCGCCTACGCCAATGAGCGGTTCGTCGCGGTGAAGGTCGACCGTGAGGAGCGGCCGGACGTCGACGCCGTCTACATGGAGGCGGTGCAGGCGGCCACCGGGCACGGCGGGTGGCCGATGACGGTCTTCCTGACGCCCGACAAGGACCCGTTCTACTTCGGGACGTACTTCCCGCCCGAGCCCCGGCACGGGATGCCGTCGTTCCGGCAGGTGCTGGAGGGGGTGGACGCGGCCTGGCGCGACCGCCGGGAGGAGGTCGGTGAGGTCGCCGCCCGGATCCGGGCCGATCTGACCGAGCGGGCCTCGGTGTACACGGTGGGCGGCAGCGCCCTCCACCCGCCCGGGGCGGCCGATCTGCACCAGGCGCTGGTCGTGCTCAGCCGGGAGTTCGACGCCCGGCGCGGCGGCTTCGGGGGCGCGCCCAAGTTCCCGCCGGCCATGGTGGTCGAGTTCCTGCTGCGCCACCACGCCAGGACCGGCTCGGAGGCGGCGCTGGAGATGGCCGTCCGCACCGGCGAGGCGATGGCCCGCGGCGGGATCCACGACCAGCTCGGCGGCGGCTTCGCCCGGTACTCGGTGGACGCCGGGTGGGTGGTGCCGCACTTCGAGAAGATGCTCTATGACAACGCGCTGCTGCTGCGCGCCTACCTGCACCTGTGGCGGGCCACCGGCGACGGCCTGGCGCGCCGGACCGCGCTCTCCACGGCCGACTTCCTGCTGCGTGAACTGCGCACCCCCGAGGGGGCGTTCGCGTCGGCGCTGGACGCGGACAGCCTCGACCCGGTGAGCGGCGAGTCGGCGGAGGGGGCGTACTACGCCTGGACGCCGGGCCAGTTGGCCGAGGTGCTGGGGGAGGCGGACGGCGCCCTCGCGGCCGGGCTGTTCGAGGTGACGGAGGCGGGGACGTTCGAGCACGGGGCCTCGGTGCTCCAGCTGCTGTCCGACCCGCAGGACGCCGAGGCGTACGAGCGCGTCCGGGCGCGGCTGTTCGAGGCGCGGGCCGGGCGGCCGGCGCCCGCGCGGGACGACAAGGTGGTCGCCGCCTGGAACGGGCTGGCCATCGCGGCGCTCGCCGAGACCGGCGCCCTGCTGGACCGGCCCGACCTGGTCGAGGCCGCCGAGCGTGCCGCCGACCTGCTGCTCGCCGTCCACCTCACGCCCGACGGCCGGCTGCTGCGCACCTCCAGGGACGGCCGGCCCGGTGCCAACGCGGGGGTGCTGGAGGACTACGCGGACACCGCCGAGGGCTTCCTCGCGCTGTACGCCGTCACCGGCGGGGCCGAGTGGCTGGATCTGGCCGGCGGGCTGCTGGACACCGTGCTGAAGCACTTCGCCGACGAGGCGTCCGGTGCGCTGTACGACACCGCCGACGACGCGGAGGAGCTGATCCGGCGCCCGCAGGACCCGACCGACAACGCCACCCCGTCCGGCTGGACGGCCGCCGCGGGCGCGCTGCTCGGCTATGCCGCGTACACCGGTTCGGCGCGCCACCGCACCGCCGCCGAGCGGGCGCTCGGCATCGTCGGGGCGCTCGCCTCGCGGGCCCCGCGCTTCGTCGGCTGGGGCCTGGCCGTCGCCGAGGCGCTGGCGGACGGTCCGCGCGAAGTCGCCGTGGTCGGCCCGGCCGGTGACCCGGCGACCGCCGCGCTGCACCGGGCCGCCCTGCGGGGTACCGCGCCCGGCGTGGTGGTCGCGGTCGGCGAGCCCGGGTCGGGCGGGGTGCCGCTGCTGGCGGACCGGCCGCTGGTAGGCGGCGCGCCCGCCGCGTACGTCTGCCGGCACTTCAGCTGCGAGGCGCCGACCACCGACCCGGCGGTGCTGGCGGAGCGGCTGGGGGGAACGCCCGGGGCGTGACGCGGTGCGGCCGCCGGGTCGGTAAAACGGTTGGTGTCCGACGTGACCGGGGTGGGAGACTCTGCCATGACCTGGACCTTGACCACCTCGCTGGACGACTTCCGCGCCGGGGCCGGCGGCTTCCTCGATGCCCGTCCGGTGGAGAACACCGTGCTGCTCACGGTCGTGCACCGGCTGGCCGAGCACGGGCTGGACGTCTTCGGGGAGCGTCCGCCGGTCTTCGGGTGGTGGAGCCGTGAGCCGGGCGGCCCGGTCGAGGGCGCCTTTCTGCGGACGCCCCCGTTCAGCCCGCGCCTCGGGGTGATGCCAGACGAGGCGGCGGCCGGGCTCGCGGCCGAACTGGCCGCGGCCGGGGCCGGCTTCACCGAGGTCGACGGGGTGGCCGGCGGCGAGTCGGCGGTGCGGGCGTTCGCCGCCGCCTGGCAGGCCGCCACCGGGGCCGCCGAATCCGTCCGGTCCAGCGAACGCCTCTACCGGCTCGGCGAGTTGACCGAACCGCCGCGCCCGCCCGCAGGCCGCCACCGGGTGGCGGCGCCGGCCGACCGGGAGCTGCTGATCGCCTGGTACGAGGCGTTCCTGCTCGAGGTCGGGGTGCAGCTGCCCGGCGTTCCGCGCAGCGTGGACGAGCGGGTGGCCGCGGGCCTCCTGCACCTCTGGGAGGACGGCGGCCACCCGGTCGCGATGGCCGGCAACAGCCCGGTGATCGTCGGGATGTCCCGGATCGGCCCGGTCTACACCCCGCCCGAGCGCCGCGGCCACGGCTACGCCAGCGGCATCACGGCGGCGGCGTCGGCGTACGCGCGGGCGCGGGGCGCGTCGGAGGTGCTGCTCTACACCGACCTGGCCAACCCGACCAGCAACTCGATCTACCAGAAGATCGGTTACCGGCCGGTGGAGGACTGCCTGGCGCTGGACTTCCGGCGCTGACGGCCGCGCGCCGATGCGGCGCGAAGTGCCGGACAAGCCCTACTCCCAGTCCCAGCCGATCCCCAGCAGGCACGGCCGGACCGCGGAGGCCACCAGATGGACGCAGCGGTGGCCGTCCAGGGTCAACTCCTCGTTCTCGTAGGGCTTTTCGCCGGGGGAGTGGAGGGCGAAGCGGTGGCAGCGGACCGGCAGGGCGGCGGGGTGGAAGGTGACCTGGAGGACGTACTGGCCGGCGCCGGAGTTGAAGCCGCGGACGTATTCGCGGCTGGGGGCCGGTGACGGCGCGTCGTCGAAGCCGTAGCCGAGCAGCCGGGTGTCGCCGGCGCGCAGCCGGTGGTCGAGGAGGAGCTCGGCGACCAGCAGGTCGTGGGCCTGGTCGCGGCGGACCCGGCCGGGGCGGCAGTTCTCCTCGGCCCGGACGTCGACCCGGGTGATGTCGCCGCCCGGATCGCCCTGGTAGATGGCGAGATAGCGGTCGATGCCGTCGCGGTGGGCGCGCAGCGCGTGCTGGGAGTCGCGGCGGAGCATCCGGCGGTCGGCGCCGATCCGGACGCGTTCGATGTGGGTGATGGTGTGCAGGCCGGTGTCGCGCGGGCTCGCGATGGTGGCGAGCAGGTCGTCGACGGCGGTGGCCGGGGTGATGAGGTCCCGGTAGGGGAGGACGGGCGGGCCCGTGGGGCCGGCGGGGGTGGCCCGGCGGGGGCCGAGCAGCCGGGTGAGCGAGTGCTCGGGGAGTTCCAGGACCTCCTCCAGCGCGGCCACGGCCCGCAGCGACTCGGCACGTTCGGGGCGGCGGCGGCCCTGCTGCCAGTAGCTGAGGCTGGTGACCCCGACGTGCACGCCGCGCAGTGCGAGGTGCCGGCGGACCCGGTGCAGGGTGAGGCCGCGGGCGGTGATGGCGGTGCGCAGGGCGAGGTGGAACGGGCCGGTGCGCAGGGCGGTGGTGAGGTCGGACTGGTCGCCGCGCTGCATGACTGCCTCCTCGTGGGCGGGTGCGGGCCGGCCCGGTTGGTCGTGAATATTCACATGTGAAGGGCGGTTTGTCACCGGTCGGGGCCTGCCGCACGGGGGTTTTCGGGGCGGTGTTCACATCCGCGCGGGGCCGTTCACACCCGGGCCCGGCCGGCGGGACGGCCGTTGACCTGGCTCTGTCAACGGCGCGATGCTCGGGGCGCGATCCGGACCGCACACCCACCCCCTCGACTCCTCTGCCTATGCAAGGAGGCATCCCCCCATGCCAGTTCCACGGATACGGCTGCGCCGCGCGGTCTCGGTGCTCGCGCTCGGAATGATCGGCCCGGCGCTCGGCGTCGCGGTGACCACCCCCGCCCAGGCGGCGCCCGCCGCGCCCGCCCAGGTCCGTCCGGCCGCGGCGCCGGGCAGCACGCTCGACGCGGCCGGCACGTACAAGAAGCTCAACATCACCATGCAGCAGCAACAGCAGACCAACTGGTGCTGGGCGGCGAGCGGCAACACCATCGCCACCTGGTTCGGCCACACCTACAGCCAGAACCAGTTCTGCAACGCCGCGTTCGGCCGCTCGGCCAACTCCAGCTGCCCCAACAGCCAGGCCACGCTGGGCGATGTGCAGAACGGCCTGAGCTGGGCCGGCATCAACCCCGGTTCGTACGTCACCGGTTATCTGCGCTACAGCACGGTGCAGACCGAGGTGAACGCCGACCGTCCGGTGGAGACCCGGATCCAGTGGAGCTCCGGCGGCGGCCACATGCACGTGCTGTACGGCTACGACGCCGGCAACAACTGGGTCTACTGGGGCGACCCTTGGCCGTCCAACAACCGCTACAACTGGGCGGACTACAACTACTACGTGTCCAACGGCACGTTCTCCTGGACCCACTCCCTGTACCGGATCGGCGCGTGAGGGGCGATCATGACTGACCTCAGCAAGGCCCGCCGGGCCGCCGTCACCGTCCTGCTCGCCGCCGGCCTCGGCCTGGCCGTCACCCCGGCCGCGCACGCGGACGGTCCGGCGGGCGCCCCCGTCCCGGTCACCGCCGCCGAGCTGGCGCAGGCCCGTGGCGCGGCCCAGAGCCCGGCCGTCCTCGACCAGTTGGGCCACTTCTTCGCCCGCAAGGGCGTGCCGCCGACCCAGCAGCTGACCATCGGCGCGGCCGAGGAGGCACGGGCGGCGAGCGCGGCCGCCCCACGGCTGTCGGGTGAGACCGTGCCGGTGTACACGCTGGACGCGGCCTTCGTGTCCGGTACCCCGGGCGCACCGGTGGCGAAGGCCGAGTTCACCGCCAGCCGGGCCGTCTCGGCGGACGGCCAGGTCGCCTCGGTCTGGACGGTCAAGCAGGGCGACGGCTGGCGGGTGGTCAACATCGCCTCCGGCGGCGACGAGGGCGACTACGCGGCGAAGGCGGCGGCCGGCGGTGGCGGTACGGCCTTCCGGGAGCCGCAGCTGAACGCCTGGTACGTGCTGCGCGACGGCCGGGTACTGCCGCTGGACGACGAGGCGCGGCGCTCGGTGGGCACGGCGGGGGTGGGCCTGGCGGCCTACCAGAAGCTGGTCCAGCAGCGGTACGGGGACAAGCTGCCCGGCTCGGCGTACGACCGGGCCGGGAAGGGCGGTGGCTACCAGCCCGGTGCCACCGCCACGGAGGCGGAGGGTGGCGGCACCGCGCTGCCCGCCGTCACGGCGGCCGCGGCCCTGGGCGTCACCGCGCTCGCGGGCGCGGGTGTCGTCCTGCGGCGGCGGGCGGGCGCCCGGCGAGGGTAGGGCGGCCGCGCGGAGGACGGCGGGGCCCGGGATGCGGCCGGGTCCCGCCGCCGCGGGTGCGGGTCCCTTCCCCGCTACAGGCCGGCGAAGCCCCGTTCCAGTACGGCGAAGGTGTGGTCGACCAGGTCGACGATGTCCTGCTCGCCGCGGCCCTCGGCCCAGTGCAGCACCGCCTCGGTGGTGGCGGCGCCGAGGGCGGCGGCGGTGATCCGCATGTCCAGGGTCGGCTGGTCGACGCCGGCCCGCCGGGTCAGCACGTCGAGGTAGAGCCGCTGCGGGTCGTTGGCGGTGTCGATCATCCGGGCGCGCAGCGCGGGGACTTCGCCGACCAGCCGCATCCGGGTGAGCAGCTCCTCGCGTTCGTGCTGGAGCAGTTCGCGGAGCAGGCCGATGACGGCCTCCCGGCAGGAGCGGAGGAACGGTTCGTCGGCGGGCCGGGCCAGCAGCGCGGTGATCATCGCAGGGTCGTACTCGTCGGAGAGGACGAGGTCCTCCTTGGTGGCGAAGTACCGGAAGAAGGTGGACGGCGAGACCTCGGCCGCGGCCGCGATCTGGTCGACGGTCGTGTTCTCGTACCCCTGCTCGGCGATCAGCCGGTAGGCCTCCCGGCGGATCGCCTGGCGGGTCTTCAGCTTCTTGCGTTCGCGCAGCGACAGCGGCGCTTCCAGCATCGCCTGGACCGGGTTGGCCGGGCCTGCCGGATGCGCCGTTGTCGACCGGGGTGCGCTCATACCTTCGATTATCCGTGATCGCCGGCAGGCACCGTCGTCGGCTCCTGCTCCGGTCCCGGCCCGGTGGCTCCGCGCGGTTCGGCGGTGGGCATCCGCAGCCCGACGAGCACCGCCGACAGCACCGCGACCGCCCCGGCGACCAGCAGCACCAGCGCCATGCCGTGGACGTAGGCGGCGTGCGCGGAGGCGGCCAGCGCGGGGTTCCCGGTGGCTCCGGCGATGCCGTCGGCGGCGATCACCGACTGCCCGGCCCGGTCCGCCGCCTCGGCGGGGAGGCCGGCGGTGTCCAGCGCGCCCCGGTAGGAGTCGGCCAGCAGGCTGCCGAAGACCGCCACCCCGATCGCGCCGCCCACCTGGCGGAGCGTCTGCAGCAGCCCGGAGCCGACGCCGGCCCGGCCGGGAGGCAGCGTGAGCAGGGCGGAGGCCTGCGCGGTGATGAGTGACAGCCCCATGCCGAGGCCGAGCAGGGTGAGCCAGACCGCCGCCAGGCCGTAGCCGTCGGAGACCCGGGTGCGGCTGCCGAGCAGCAGGGCGGCCGCCAGCGCGGCCAGTCCGAAGGTGATGACCGCGCGGGGGCCGATCCGGGTGACCAGCCGGTCGCCGGCCTTGGCGGCCACCATCAGGCCGAGCATCATCGGCATCAGCCGCAGGCCGGTGCCGAAGGCGTCGGCGCCGAGCACGCTCTGGAAGTAGAGCGGCAGGACGAAGAAGGCGCCGAACAGGACGACCGAGACCAGCGTGGCGCCCACCGCCGACCAGCGGAAGGTCGGGTCGGCGAGCAGCGAGAGGTCGAGCATCGGGTCGCGCTGGTGGCGGCTGCGCAGCACCAGCAGGGTGAGGGCGGCCACGGCGCCGCCGATCACGCCGAGCACCAGCGGGTCGGCCCAGCCGCGGTCGGGGCCCTCGATGATGCCGTAGGTGAGTGCGGAGAGGCCGCCCGCGCCGAGCAGGGTGGCGAGCAGGTCGATCCTGGGCGCGGTGGGGTTGCGGGTCTCCGGGAGCAGGAGCAGGCAGGCGACGATGCCGATCACGGTCAGCGGGATGTTGATCACGAAGATCGCGCCCCACCAGAAGTGCTGGAGCAGGAAGCCGCCGAGCAGTGGGCCGAGCGGGGTACCCAGGGCGAGCGCGGCGGCCAGGATCGCGGTGGCGCGGCGCTGCTCGCCCGCCGGGAACAGTCCGGGGATCACGGCCATGGACATCGGCATGACCAGGGCGCCGGCCAGGCCCATCGCGGCGCGGGCGGCGACCAGCGTGCCGGGGCTGTCGGCGAGCATGCCGACGGCGGAGGCGAGGCCGAAGAGGGCGAGGCCGACGGTGAGGGTACGGCGGCGGCCGAACCGGTCGCCGACCAGCCCGGCCGGGAGCATCACGGCGGCGAAGACCACGGTGTAGGAGTCGACGATCCACTGCTGCTGCCCGGTGGTGGCCTGTAGCTGGGAGGCCAGGGTGGGCAGGGCGACGTTGAGGATCGTCATGTCGAAGCTGATCACCAGGACGCTCAGCGCGACGGCGACCAGCGCGAGCCAGCGCCGGGGGTCGGGTGCCGTCGCGGCCCCGGGGGGCTCGGGGGGCTCGGGGGGCTCGGGTACGGGGGAGTCGGGTGCGGCGGGCACGGCAACCTCCGGGAGGCTGTGGGGAAGTCCCTGTCAAATGACAGTAACTCCTAAAAGATTCCGACAGTCAATATGTCCGGCAGGTGGCCGCCCGGATACGCTCTGTCATGTGTCCTGGAAGTGCGGGTTCCGCACACGGAATTGACGCAACGTTGATCTGTCGTTCGCCGCTTCGGGGCGGTGGCGGGTGACTGTCGGTAGATAGGATGTGGCAATCGGTCAGTGCGGACCGACGCGTGCCGAGAGCGGAGAAGGGGTGGGGCGGCAGGAGCCGACCACGAGCCCGGCGCAGGAAGGGGAAGGCGAATGGCCGACAAGGAGTCGAGCGTCCAGGTCCTGGGCGCGGCGGTGGTCGTGATGTCAGCGCTGGCCGTGGTCGCGGCCTATCTGATCAACGGCGCCGCGCTGGTACTGATGGTCGCGGGGGTCGAGGTGCTGCTGCTGATGGTGTACGTCGCCCGGCGCTGGCAGGCGTTGCGCCGGCCGGCCGTGCCGCGCGGACACCGCCCGGCCGGGGGCACCCCGGACGCCGCGCACTGCGAGCGCTGCCGCCGGGCCCGCGAGGCGCTGGACGCCCGGCAGACGCGCTCCCGTGAGCGCTCCGCCCCCCAGCGCTCCGTGCCCGGGCGCCCTGTGCCCGAGCGCCCGTTCCGCGACCGCCCGGCCCCGGAGCGCTTCGGTCGGGAGCGCCCCGCCCCGGACTGGACGGCGGAACGGGCGGCCGCCCGGTCGCTGGACCGGTCGACCGCCCGTGACGGGGTGCCGGGTTCAGCCGGCCGCGCTGTACGCCACCAGTGAGACGCCGACGTACTGCACGATGAAGGCCCCGAGGGTGAAGGCGTGGAACACCTCGTGGAAGCCGAACCAGCGCGGTGACGGGTTGGGCCGCTTGAGCCCGTACACCACACCGCCGATGCTGTAGAGCACCCCGCCGACGATCATCAGCACCATGACGGCGACGCCGCCGGTGCGCAGGAAGTCCGGCAGGAAGAACGCGGCGGCCCAGCCCAGCGCGATGTACACCGGTGTGTACAGCCAGCGCGGTGCGCCGACCCAGAACACCCGGAACGCGATGCCCGCCAGCGCGCCGCCCCAGGCCACCCAGAGCAGCACCTGCTGCGCGGCGCCGTGCAGCAGCAGGATGGTGAACGGGGTGTAGGTGCCCGCGATGATCAGGAAGATGTTCGCGTGGTCGAGCCGGCGCAGGGCGGCGTCACCGCGCGGACCCCAGGTGAACCGGTGGTAGACGGCGCTCACCCCGAACAGCAGCCAGGCGCTGACCGAGTAGATCGCGCAGGCGATCTTGGCGGGGGTGGAGTCGGCCAGGCAGATCAGCACGATCCCGGCGGCGACCGTGGCGGGGAACATCCCGGCGTGCAGCCAGCCGCGCCACTTCGGCTTGCTCTCGTGGAGCTCAGCAGTCATGGGCAGCATGCTACCCGTTACCTACGGATCCGTAGGTTACTCGCGCGTAGGTAGTGGCGATCGTCACTCTTGGACGTTTTGGAGTGTTCGGAGCGACGGGTCGCGCGCCGGGGCTGGGACGGAAGCGCGTGGTTACCCATAAGTAATCATACTTAATGGAGTAAAAGGTGAGTCAATTTCACCGCTGCGCCGCAGTCGGGGCTTGGGGCCGGAGCTACGCTGCAAGCACCCTCAAACCCCCGCTACGCCGTCTCTCTGCCGAGATGGCGTGAAACGGAGCGATCGTGTCGTACGAGAACTCTGCTCTCAGCGCATCCGCGCCCACCAGCCACACGCGTCTGCTGGCCTGGGTGAGCGAGATCGCGGAGCTCACCCAGCCTGACCGCATCGAGTGGTGCGACGGTTCCGAAGAGGAGAACCAGCGCCTCGCGGACCTGCTGGTGGCTCAGGGCACCTTCCGGAAGCTCAACGAGGAGAAGCGCCCCAACTCCTACTACGCCGCCTCGGACCCCACGGACGTGGCGCGCGTCGAGGACCGCACCTACATCTGCTCCGAGCAGGAGAAGGACGCCGGTCCGACCAACAACTGGAAGGCCCCCGCCGAGATGCGGGAGGTCTTCCAGGGCACCGACGGGCTGTTCCGCGGCGCGATGAAGGGCCGCACGATGTACGTCGTGCCCTTCTCGATGGGCCCGGTCGGCTCCCCGCTGGCCGCGTACGGCGTCGAGATCACCGACTCCGCCTACGTCGCCGTGTCGATGCGGGTGATGACCCGCATGGGCCAGGCGGTGCTCGACCAGCTGGGCGAGGACGGCGACTTCGTCCGGGCCGTGCACACCGTCGGCGCCCCGCTGGCCGAGGGCCAGGCGGACGTGCCGTGGCCGTGCAACAGCACCAAGTACATCTCGCACTTCCCGGAGACCAAGGAGATCTGGTCCTTCGGCTCCGGCTACGGCGGCAACGCCCTGCTCGGCAAGAAGTGCTACGCGCTGCGCATCGCCTCGACGATGGCCCGCGACGAGGGCTGGCTGGCCGAGCACATGCTCGTCCTCAAGCTCACCCCGCCGGCCGGCCCCGCGGGCACCGCCGAGCCCAAGTACGTCGCGGCCGCCTTCCCGTCCGCCTGCGGCAAGACCAACCTCGCCATGCTCCAGCCGACCATCCCGGGCTGGAAGGTCGAGACGATCGGCGACGACATCGCCTGGATGCGCTTCGGCGCCGACGGGCGGCTGTACGCCATCAACCCCGAGGCCGGCTTCTTCGGCGTCGCCCCCGGCACCGGCGTGGACACCAACGCCAACGCCATCGAGACGCTCTGGGGCAACACCGTCTACACCAACGTCGCCCTCACCGACGACGGCGACGTGTGGTGGGAGGGCCTCACCGAGGAGCCCCCGGCGCACCTCACCGACTGGCGCGGCAACGACTGGACGCCGGAGTCCGGCACCCCGGCCGCCCACCCGAACGCGCGCTTCGCCGTCCCGGCCGCGCAGTGCCCGACCATCGCCCCCGAGTGGGAGGACCCGGCGGGTGTGCCGATCTCGGCCATCCTGTTCGGTGGCCGCCGCGCCACCGCCGTCCCGCTGGTGACGGAGTCCTTCGACTGGCAGCACGGCGTCTTCCTGGGCGCCAACATCGCCTCCGAGAAGACCGCCGCCGCCGAGGGCACCGTCGGCGAGCTGCGCCGCGACCCGTTCGCGATGCTGCCGTTCTGCGGCTACAACATGGGCGACTACTTCGCCCACTGGCTGAAGGTCGGCGCCCGGGCGGACGCCGCCAAGCTGCCGAAGATCTACTACGTGAACTGGTTCCGCAAGAACTCCGCGGGCAAGTTCGTCTGGCCGGGTTACGGCGAGAACAGCCGCGTGCTGAAGTGGATCGTCGAGCGCCTGGAGGGCACCGGCGAGGGCGTCGAGACCCCGATCGGCGTGCTGCCGACAGTGGACGGCTTCGACCTGTCCGGCCTGGACCTCTCCGAGGCCGACCGCGATCTGCTCTTCACCGTGGACGCCGACATCTGGCGCCAGGAGGCCGCGCTCGTCCCGGCCCACCTGGAGCTCTTCGGCGACCACACGCCCACCGAGCTGTGGGACGAGTACCGCGCCCTGGTGAAGCGCCTCGGCTGAGCCGGGCGCCGAACCGGTCGGACAGTACGGCCGGAGCCCCGGCCGGACGGCCCTCCCGCACGAGCGGAGGCCGTCCGGCCGGGGCTCCGGCGCGAGTGCGGGGCGGAGACACCGGGTCACCGGGCGGCGGAGCGCCCGGAGCCCGCGGCCGTCCGGGGTACGTGTCGATCAAGGGCCGGTCACGGCTGGGTGTAGCCGCTGAGGAAGTCGCCGATCCGGGTGACGGCGTCGGTGATCTCCTCGGCGCGGGGGAGGGTGACCAGCCGGAAGTGGTCGGGCTCGGGCCAGTTGAAGCCGGTGCCCTGGACCAGCAGGATCCGCTGGGCGCGCAGCAGGTCCAGCACCATCTGGGCGTCGTCCTTGATCTTGTAGACCTTCGGGTCGAGCCGGGGGAAGGCGTACAGCGCGCCCTTCGGCTTGACGCAGCTGACGCCCGGGATGTCGTTCAGCAGCCGGTAGGCGGCGTCCCGGGACTCCAGCAGCCGCCCGCCGGGCAGGACGAGGTCCTTGACCGACTGCCGGCCGCCGAGCGCCGCGGCCACCGCGTGCTGGGCGGGCATGTTGGCGCAGAGCCGCATCGAGGCGAGCACCGTCAGGCCCTCGATATAGCTGTGGGCACGCTGGCGTTCGCCGGAGAGCACCATCCAGCCGGAGCGGAAACCCGCCACCCGGTACGCCTTGGACAGGCCGTTGAAGGTGACGCAGAAGAGGTCCGGCGCCAGGGTGGCCAGCGGGATGTGCTCGGCGTCGTCGTAGAGGATCTTGTCGTAGATCTCGTCCGCGTAGACCACCAGCTGGTGCCGGCGGGCGATCTCGACGATGCCCTCCAGCACCTCGCGCGGGTAGACCGCGCCGGTCGGGTTGTTCGGGTTGATCACCACGATCGCCCTGGTCCGGTCGGTGACCCTGGCCTCGATGTCGGCGAGGTCCGGGTACCACTCGGACTGCTCGTCGCAGCGGTAGTGCACGGCGGTGCCGCCGGCCAGCGAGACGGAGGCCGTCCAGAGCGGGTAGTCCGGGGCCGGGACGAGCACCTCGTCGCCGTCGTCCAGCAGCGCGGTCATGGCCAGCTGGATCAGCTCGGAGACGCCGTTGCCGAGGAAGACGTCCTCGACGCCGAGCCCGTGCAGGCCGCGCTCCTCGTAGTGCATCACCACGGCGCGGCGGGCGGACAGCAGACCCTTGGAGTCGCCGTACCCGTGCGCGGACGCCAGGTTGCGCAGGATGTCCTGGAGGATCTCGGGGGGCGCCTCGAAGCCGAACACGGCGGGGTTGCCGGTGTTGAGCTTCAGGATGCGGTGGCCCTGCTCCTCCAACCGCATCGCCTCGTCGAGCACCGGGCCGCGGATGTCGTAGCAGACGTTGGCGAGCTTGCTGGACTGGATGACCTGCATGCCTGCTTACTTTAGGGGCAGAACGGCGCTGGTCGGGCCGTGTCCCGGGACGCGATCGAAGGACCCCGGGAGCCCTCCTTCGATCGGCAGGCCGGGGTGGCCGACGGGCCTTCCAAACCGGGGCCGGGCCGCCCGGGAGAGTGCCGTAGGCGAGGAAGCCGGGCGGAAAGCCGTGCGGGACGAGACGGAGGGCACACCGCTTCGGGCGCCCCCGGCCGCGCGGGCGGGGCGGACTTTCCCGGCCGGGCCGCGGTGCCGCGGTGGCCTCCCCGTGGATGATGTGGTCGGTGCGGCGCCCTGAGTCGGCGTTCGCCGCGCCGACCGGACGTGGACGGACGCCGGGGGGGGCCCCCCCGCCCCGGGGGGGGGCGGCCGGGGGGGGGGGGGGGGGGGGGCGGGGGGCCGCGCCGGGGGGGGGGGGGGGGGGGCGGGGGGGCGGGGGGGGGGGCCCGCCGGTTGTTGGTTGGGGGGGGGGGGGGGGGGTGTGGGGGGGGGGGGGGGGGCCCCGGGCGGCGCGGGGGGGGGGCCCCCCCCCCCGGGGCGGGGGGGCCCCCCCCGGCGGTGAGCGAGAGGGGGCGCGCCGTGATCGCAGCCGTGGTCGGGGCGGTGCTGGCCGGCCTGCTGGTGGCACCGGCGCTGCGGGGCCTGGTGGTGCGGTACGCCGTGCCCGAGGGCGAACCGTGGTGCACCGCTTGCCCGTTGTGCGGGCGGACGCTGCGCGGGCTGCCGCCGACCGGGCGGTGTCCGGGCTGCCGGGAGCGGCTCGGGCCCGGTGCCTGGCGGGTGGAACTGGTCGCGGTGGCGGTCGCCGCCGCGGTGGCGGTCGCCACGGACGGGCCGCAGGGAGTGGCGCTGGTCTGGGCGGCCGGGCTCGGCGTGGTGCTCGCCTTCGTCGACGCCCGGGTGCGCCGGCTGCCGTACCCGCTGACGCTGGCGCTGGCCGCCGGGGTCGCCGGGCTGCTGGTGGCGGCCGCGCTGACGGACGGCCGTCCGGGGGTGCTGCTCCGCTGTCTGCTGGTGGCGCTGGCCGCCGCCGCGCTGTTCGAACTCCCGGTCTGGTTCGGCCTGATGGGCGGCGGCGACCCCCCGCTGGCGTTCGCGCTCGGTGCCCTGCTCGGCTGGTACGGCTGGGGCGCGGCCTTCACCGCGCTGTTCGCGGCCGTGCTGTCGGCCGGGCTCTGGGGCCTCGGCCGGGCCGCCGCCGCGCTGGCGCGCCGTCGGCCGGTCCGCGGGATCGAACTGCCGATGGGCCCGTTCCTGCTGCTCGGTACGGTGGCCGCGGTCTCCCTGCGGTAACGGCCCGCGGCAACGGCGAACGGGGCCCGCCGTACCGGTCAGGTACGACGGGCCCCGCCGTCGGCGCGCAGGCCCCACCCTCAAGGAGCGGCGCGCCGGGGGGAGTTACGGCATCTTGTGGACGAACGGGCCGACCGTGTTGGAGAAGGCGTTCCCGTTGTTGGCGTCCCAGTTGGTGGACCAGGTCATCGCGCCCCGGATGGTCGGCCACTTGGCCGGCGGGACGAAGCTGCCGCAGTTGTTGCCAGTGGCCAGGCAGTCCAGCGCGTTGTTCACCACGGTCGGCGAGACGTAGCCGCCGCCGGCCGCCTTGGTGGAGGCGGGGACGCCGATGCCGACCTGGTCGGGCCGCAGGCCGCCCTGGATCTGGGTGCAGACCTGCGAGGTGATGAAGTCGATGGTGCCCTGGTTGTAGACCTTGCCGTCGCAGCCGTTCATGCCGCCCGAGTTGTAGTACTGGGTGTTGACGACGGTCAGGATGTCCTTGGTGTTCAGCGCCAGCTGGAAGTAGGCGCCGGCGGTGCTGTACATCCCGATGGTCTCGGGGGCCATCGTCAGGACGAAGTTCGGGCCGACCTTGGCCTGCAGGCTGTGCAGCGCGTTGCCGAGCTGGGTCGGGTTGATGGCGTTCTCGAGGTCGACGTCGATGCCGTCGAAGCCGTAGTCCTTGATGACGGCGTACGCGCTGTCGACGAACGCGGCGGCGGCGGTCGGGTCGTTGACGACGATCGTGCCGTCCTGGCCGCCGATCGAGAGGATGACCTTCTTGCCGGCCGCCTGCTTGGCCTTGAGGTCGGCCCGGAACTGGGCGTCGGTGTAGCCGCCGAGGGCCTTGGACAGGCCCGGGTCCAGGGTGAAGCTGATCGCGCCGGCCCTGGTCGGCACGGCGTTGGCGAAGGAGACCGCGATGATGTCGTACGCGCTCTGGACGTCGGCGAGCTTCTGGACGGTCGAGTTGTTGTCGAAGTTCTGCCAGTAGCCGGTGACGGCGTGCTTGGGCAGGCCGGTGACCGGCGGGTTGGTGCTGGTCGCGGTCGCCGTGGGGGTCGGCGTCGCGGTCTGGGTCGGGGTGGCGGTGGCCGTCGGCGTCGCGGTCTGGGTCGGCGAGGCGGTGGCGGTCGGCGTCTGGGTGGGGGTGGCCGTCGCGGTCGGGCTCGGCGAGGAGGTGCCGCCCGGGCCGCTCAGGGTGATGTCGTCCGCGAAGTAGGCGCTCTGGCCGTACCAGCCGTGCACGTAGAGCGTGATGCTGCTGGCGCTCGCGCCGGTGGTGAAGGTGGTGGAGAGCTGGTTCCAGCTGTTCTGGTTGGACCAGACGCTCGGGTCGGTGCCGCCGGTGCCGCGCGCGCCGAGGTAGACGTACGGGCCCTGGACCCAGCCGCTCAGGGTGTAGCTGGTGTTGGGCAGCACGCTGATGGTCTGCGTGCACTCGGCCGTGTCGCCGGCGCCGGGGGTGGCCTGCAGCGCTCCGGTGCCGGAGTGGACCGGGGTGGTGACGACGCCCGCGTTGCCGGTACAGCTCCAGCCGGCCAGGCTGCCGGATTCGAAGCCGCCGTTGGTGACCAGGTTGCCGACGGCCGCGTTGGCGCCGCCGGCGAAGAGGGCGAGGCCGCTGCCGGCGAGGGCGAGGGCGGTGGCTCCGGCCGCGAGGGCCGGGAGCGTGCTGCGGCGCTTGTGCGCAGGCTGGTTCAGCGTACGGGCCATGGGGGTGACGCTCCTGGGAGAGGAGGGGCGGCCGCCGCGGTGGGGGGCGCGGCGGCCGCGTGTGGGGGAGGGGAGGTCCGCAGTACTGCTTCTGGTAGGGCGGGGTTCAGCAGTTCGTTCCGCCCTGGGTCAAAAGCTGGACTAGACCATTGGGGGTCGTCAAGCATTGAACCGTCGGCTTACGGATTCCTTAAGGAACCGGAGACCGTTCCGTATCCGGAGCAGCGCGGAGGCCCCGGAGTGTCCGGGCGCGCCTTCCGGCCACAGCCGCCACACCTGTCGCGACAGACTTCGTACAGGACCGTGACCCGACCGCTACCTGCGGCTTTCCCGCCCGACTCCGGGCGGGAGTAGGCTGCGCCAGGGGTTGTGACGGACCCCCGGGAATGAGTACGGAGGGGCCGAAAATCATGGGTCTGCGCGATGTCGTCGAACGTACGCCGGGGCTGCGCACCCTGTTGGACGGTATGTACGGCCTCTACGGCCGCCGGGTCGAGGTCCACCTCGCCCGCACCCCCCACCACATCGGGGTGATCCTCGACGGCAACCGCCGCTGGGCGAAGGCCACCGGTGGCTCCACCGCCTACGGCCACCAGCGCGGCGCCGACAAGATCAGCGAGTTCCTCGGCTGGTGCGACGAGACCCACGTCAAGGTCGTCACGCTGTGGATGCTCTCCACCGACAACCTCTCCCGGCCCGCCGACGAGCTCGTCCCGCTGCTCGGGATCATCGAGGACGCCGTCACCGGCCTGGCCGGCGCCCGCCGCTGGCGGGTCAACCCGGTCGGTGCGCTGGACCTGCTCCCGCAGCACACCGCGGACGTGCTCAAGCGCGCCGCCGAGGAGACCGCCGGGATCGAGGGCATCACCGTCAACGTCGCCGTCGGGTACGGCGGCCGGCACGAGATCGCCGACGCCGTCCGCTCGCTGCTCCAGGAGCACGCCGGGCGCGGCACCTCGATCGAGGAACTGGCCGAAATCCTCGACGTCGAGCACATCGCCGAGCACCTGTACACCAAGGGCCAGCCCGATCCGGACCTGGTCATCCGCACCTCGGGCGAGCAGCGGCTGTCCGGCTTCCTGCTCTGGCAGAGCGCGCACAGCGAGTTCTACTTCTGCGAGGCGTACTGGCCGGCCTTCCGCAAGGTGGACTTCCTGCGGGCGCTGCGCGCCTTCGAACAGCGCAACCGGCGAATGGGGCTCTGACCTCGGGCCCGTAGGCCTGGCCTACCCGGAGTCCGCGCGAGGCCAAACGTTCACCGGCAATGATCCGTCAGTTCGCCGGGGGCGCGAATGCACCGTCCCTCGCCTGGGAATACTCCAGTCAGACCGGCCCCGAGGCCACCGGGGCAGCGGGGGCCGGCTTGCCGCGGATGACGCAGGGTCATCCGCTCTGGAGGCCTAGTGGTCAGTTCCAAGAGCCGCCGGACGCCAGACCGGCGCACGTACGTTCTCGACACCAGCGTGCTCCTCGCGGACCCTCTCGCGATGACCCGCTTCGAGGAGCACGAGGTCGTCCTGCCGGTGGTCGTGGTCACCGAGCTGGAGGCCAAGCGGCACCATCCGGAGCTGGGCTACTTCGCCCGTCAGGCGCTGCGGCTGCTCGACGACTACCGGATCCGCTTCGGCCGGCTGGACGAGCCGATCCCGGTCGGCGAGCTGGGCGGCACCATCCGGGTCGAGCTCAACCACTCCGACCTGTCGATACTGCCGGTCGGCTACCGCGCCGGCGGCGGCGAGGCGGACACCCGGATCCTGGCGGTGGCCCGCAACCTCCAGGCCGAGGGGTACGACGTCACGGTCGTCTCCAAGGACCTGCCGCTGCGGATCAAGGCCAGCTCGGTGGGCCTGCTCGCCGAGGAGTACCGGGCCGAGCTGGCGATCACCTCCGGCTGGACGGGCATGTCCGAACTGCATGTCGCGGCGGACGAGGTGGACGCGCTGTTCGCGGCCGGCCACGACGCCGCGGTGGACATCGAGGGCGCCGCCGAACTGCCCGTCCACACCGGACTGGTGCTCAGCTCCGAGCGCGGCCGGGCGCTGGGCCGGGTGACCGGTGACGGCCGGGTCCGGCTGGTGCGCGGAGAGCGTGAGGCCTTCGGACTGCGCGGGCGCAGCGCCGAGCAGCGGGTCGCGCTGGACCTGCTGCTCGACCCGGAGGTCGGCATCGTCTCGATGGGCGGCCGGGCCGGCACCGGGAAGTCCGCGCTGGCGCTGTGCGCAGGCCTGGAGGCGGTGCTGGAGCGGCGGCAGCACCGCAAGGTGATGGTCTTCCGGCCGCTGTACGCGGTCGGCGGCCAGGAGCTCGGCTATCTGCCGGGCTCCGAGACGGAGAAGATGAGCCCCTGGGCGCAGGCGGTCTTCGACACCCTCTCCGCCGTCACCACCCCGGACGTGATCGAGGAGGTCATCTCCCGGGGGATGCTGGAGGTCCTGCCGCTGACGCACATCCGGGGGCGCTCGCTGCACGACGCCTTCGTGATCGTGGACGAGGCGCAGTCGCTGGAGCGCAACGTCCTGCTGACGGTGCTGTCCCGGATCGGCCAGGGCTCGCGGGTGGTGCTCACCCACGACGTGGCGCAGCGGGACAACCTCAGGGTGGGCCGGTACGACGGGGTGGTGGCGGTGGTGGAGAAGCTGAAGGGGCATCCGCTGTTCGCGCACATCACGCTGACGCGCTCGGAGCGTTCGCCGATCGCGGCGCTGGTCACGGAGATGCTGGAGGACATCAACCCGTGAGCCGGGGGGCTGTTCCGGCCTGACCGCCCCATTCGGTCATAGTCGGACAATATGGTCAATTCTGGGCGTGGGGCCCGCTCCTGACGGGGCGGGCCCCCGCCCTTTTCATCACATCGAGTGCTTTCTGTCCGAAGAACTCCGGTGTGGTGAATGTGAGATGCGCCACGCAACAGGGAATTGCGTCGACGCGGCCCGGTGCGGCATGGTGAGGGTTCTGTCAGGCCCCGCGTACGGCGTGACAGGGCTTCCGGAGTCTCGGGAGTCCGACCCGGACAGTCCGCCAACTCTGTTGAGTGGACGCACAATTGAACACCGACTAGCCGTACGCCGCCCGATCGCAACGCCCGGTCGCCTCACCTCGGCCGGACGCCGGGTCAGTACCTCCCGTGACCAGCACCGTACGGAGGGCAGCGCCAAGGGGCAGGTTGCGCCCGCACGGTCACGCGTGGGCGATGCTGGAAGGAAACCATGTGACTCGGATCTCGGTCCGGGGAGTTGCTGTGGCCTCCGCCACCGCCGTCACCGCTGTCGGTGCCGTCGTGGGTGTGGCCTCGGGCAGCGAGGGCAAGACGACGCAGACGGTCGATGTCGCCGGCGCGACCCTGCTTGCCGAAGTCCCCTCTGGCGCCCAGGCGCAGACCATCAGTGACAACATCGGCCAGCAGGCGACCGCCCAGCAGGCCTCGGCCGACGCCGCCGCCAAGGAGGCCGCCGAGAAGAAGGCGGCCGAGGAGGCCGCGCGTCAGCAGGCCGCCGCCGATGCCCAGGCGAAGGCCGACGCGCAGGCCAAGGCCGACGCGGAGAAGGCCGAAGCGGAGAAGGCCGCCAAGGCGGCCGAGGAGAAGCGCAAGGCCGACGAGGCCGCCGCCAACCGCTCCAAGGCCCGCTCGTCGATGTCCGCCACCGACACCTCGGCTCCGCCGGTCTCGGCCAGCCCCGGCTCGGTGCAGGCGCTCGCCCAGCAGATCGTCGGCAACGACGCGCAGTTCCAGTGCTTCAGCCAGATCGTGAAGCGCGAGAGCGGCTGGAACTACACCGCCACCAACAAGAGCTCCGGCGCCTACGGCCTGGTCCAGGCGCTGCCCGGCTCCAAGATGGCCTCGGCGGGCGCCGACTGGCGCACCAACCCGGCGACGCAGATCCAGTGGGGCCTGAGCTACATGAACAGCCGCTATGGCAGCCCCTGTGGCGCCTGGTCGTTCTGGCAGTCGCACCACTGGTACTAGGAACCACCGGCACCGGCCACCACCGGAGCCGCCGAACGGCCCCCGACCGCTCTCCGGTCGGGGGCCGTTCCGCTTGGGACGAGCGGGCCGCGCCGCCCGGGCCGCGCTGACCAGTGCGCTCGCGGGCGGTGCGGCCCTGGGTGCGGACGCGGGGCGCGGGAAGGGGTCCTGGTTGCTCCCCGCACCGGCCGGTCCGCCGACAGATGGCTCCGGGCCCCGTTCGGGCTCCTCCCCGCTGCCCCCTGCCTGAAACCACCTGTTTCCGATGGTTCGCCCTGATTCGGGCGCCGGCTCGGGGGCGGTCCGGGACCGGACCGGGCCGGCCGATCGCCGCCGGGGGCGGGGAACCGCCCGGCCCGCCGGACTCACGGCCCGCCGGGCGGGTAGCGTCATCCCCGACGGCCGTGGCAGGACCCACGGCGTACCGCCGGGTACGGCGGCCCGGCGGGGAGTGGTGGTAGCAGGGATGGCGCGGGGCGGGAAGGCCTTCAAGGTCGTGGCCAAGGGCGTGGCCGTGGTGGCCAGTGCGGCCGCCGTGATCGAGCGGCGCCGACGGGCCGCGATGGCGGCCGAATTCGCCGGGGCACCGGTCACCGGGACCGAGATCGAGTCCGGGGCCGGGGTCGAGGCCGCGGCGATCGCCGCGGTGGCGGGACCGCTTCCGGCGCCGCGGGCGGAGACCGCCCCCGTGCCGCCGGCCCTGCCCGGGACGGCCGGGGAGCCCGCGCCCGCACCGGTTCCGGGGCCGGCCCCGCACGCGGCGTTCGGACGGGAGCCGCACCTCGGGCGGCCCGCCACCCCCGCCGAGGCCGTGCCGTGGGGTCTGCGGGTGGCCGCCGAGTCGACCTGGCGGCTGCTGCTGCTCGGCGCCGCGCTCTACGTCGTCTTCATGGTCGTCGACATGCTGCGGCTGGTCGCCTTCGCGGTGCTGGCCTCGCTGCTGATCTCCGCGCTGCTGGAGCCCACCGTCTCCTGGCTGCGCCGGCACGGCGTACCGCGCTCGCTGGCCGCCGGCGGGGTGTTCATGAGCGGTCTGGCCGGGATAGGGCTGGTCGGCTGGTTCGTGGTCTGGCAGGTGACCACCAACCTGTCGACGGTCACCACCAAGGTCCAGGCCGGTGTCGACCAGCTGCGGGACTGGCTGATCACCGGCCCGCTGCACCTGACCCAGCAGCAGATCACCGACTTCGCCAACCAGATCACCAAGGCGATCAGCACCAACACCGAGCAGATCACCTCGGCCAGCCTGACCGGCGCGCAGATCGCCGTCGAGGTGCTGACCGCCGTGCTGCTGGCGTTCTTCACCACCTTCTTCTTCCTCTACGACGGCGAGCGGATCTGGAACTGGGCGCTGCGCGGGCTGCCCCGGCACTCCCGCTACGCGATGGCCGGGGCCGGGCCGAAGGCCTGGGCGACGCTCACCGCGTATGTGCGCGGCACCGTCTGCGTGGCCTTCATCGACGCCGTCTGCATCGGGATCGGCATCGAGCTGCTGGGGGTGCCGATGGCGCTGCCGCTGGCCGTGATCATCTTCCTGGGTGCCTTCGTCCCGCTGGTCGGCGCGCTGGTCACCGGCACCGTCGCGGTCCTGATCGCGCTGGTCACCGAGGGGCCGTTCACCGCCCTGATGGTGCTGGTGGTGCTGGTCGCCGTCCAGCAGATCGAGGGGCATGTGCTCCAGCCGCTGATCCTCGGCCGGGCCGTCCGGGTCCACCCGCTGGGCGTGGTGCTGGGCGTCGCCGCCGGCAGCATCATCGGCGGTATCGGCGGTGCGATCGTCGCGGTGCCGCTGATCGCGGTCACCAACACCGTGGTCACCCATCTGCGCCGCCGCAACGAGGCCGGTCAGGCCGTCTTCACCGCGCTGGAGGCCGCCCGCGAGGCCGCCGGGCGCACCGCCGCGACGGCGCCGCAGACCCCGGCGCCCTGAGGGGGACGCGGATTCCCGGCCGGGGCCGGAGCGGGTGTCAGAGCGGCATCAGGGCCCAGCCGAAGGCCGAGGCCATGCCGCCGAGCAGGGCGGCGCCGCCGGTCACGGCCGTCCTCATCGCTCCGGCCCACTGCCGGGCCGGGGCGGTGAGCGCCATTGCCGTCCACGCCAGGGCGGCGCCGATGGCCGGGCCGAGCAGCGGGGGCAGGAACACGGTGGCGGCCCGCCGGAGCCCGTCGGTGTCGTCGGCCCAGGCCGTCGCCATCACCCCGCCGATCGCTGCCCAGCCCGCGACGGCGATCGCCACCAGTCCCCAGCTGATGAACGCGAGGGTCGGCCACAGCGACTCCGCCTCCGGCCGGCCGGCGTCGGTCATGGCGCTCTCCCCCAGGGTTGATCTTCTCTGTCCCGGACGCCCGCGCCGCCGTAGCGGTTCCGGTGCGAACGCGCGCGGGCCCCGCCGGACGGAAGGTCCGGCGGGGCCCGCGTGGTGCGGCGCCAGGTGTCAGGCGTCGACGTCGGCCAGCGCGGCCTCGGAGTCGAGGACTCCCGCGACGGCCTGGAGCACGGCGGCGATCTTCATCGAGGCCTGGACGACCTCGCGCTCGACGCCCGCCTTGCGGAGCACGGCCTCGTGCGAGTCGAGGCACTGGCCGCAGCCGTTGATGGCGGAGACCGCGAAGCACCAGAGCTCGAAGTCGACCTTCTCGACGCCCGGAGTGCCGATGATGTTCATCCGCAGACCGGCCCGCATGCTGCTGTACTCCTTGTCGGAGAGCAGGTGCAGCGTCCGGTAGTAGACGTTGTTCATCCCCATGATCGCGGCCGCGCCCTTGGCGGCGTTGTACGCCTCCGGGGAGAGGTTGGCCTTGGCCTCGGGCTCCAGCGCACGCAGCACCGCGGGGCTGCGGGTGGCCATCGCGCAGGAGAGCACGGTGCCCCAGAGCTGCTGGGCGGGGAGGTCGGAGTTGCCGATGACCGCGCTCAGGTTGAGCTTGAGGTCCTTGGCGTAGTCCGGGAGGGCGGACTTCAGGTCGTCGAGGGCCATGGGTCAGCCCGCCAGCAGGGCCTGGGCGTCGAGGGTGTCCTCGCCCTTGGTCCAGTTGCACGGGCACAGCTCGTCGGTCTGCAGGGCGTCCAGCACCCGCAGGACCTCCTTGGGGTTACGGCCGACGGAGCCGGCGGTCACCATGACGAACTGGATCTCGTTGTTCGGGTCGACGATGAACACCGCGCGCTGGGCGGTGCCGTCGGCGGCCTCGACGCCACAGGCGCGCATCACGTCGTGCTTGACGTCGGCCAGCATCGGGAACGGCAGGTCGCGCAGGTCCTTGTGGTCCTTGCGCCAGGCGTGGTGGACGAACTCGGAGTCGCCGGAGATGCCGAGGATCTGGGCGTCGCGGTCGGCGAACTCCTCGTTCAGCTTGCCGAACGCGGCGATCTCGGTCGGGCAGACGAAGGTGAAGTCCATCGGCCAGAAGAAGACGATCTTCCACTTGCCCTCGTAGGACTTGTGGTTGATCTCGGCGAAGGCGTTCGCGGCGTCCAGGTCGACACAGGCGTTGAGTTCGAACTCGGGGAACTTGTCACCGATCGTGAGCACGTTCGCTTCTCCTGAAGGTGAGACTGAGGGGAGTTTTGTCCGGATTGCGGAACGCCCTCCACGATTCCACATCGTGGACTGATCAGGGAAATAGCTAGACTCGTTGTGTCTGATCGGAGAGAGCTATCAATACCCCGCCGCCCCCCGCTGGGACCAGGCCCCGCAAGGGCGCCTCGCGCAAACCCGACGCGACTGTGTCGAGCGCCACAGTCCGCAGCCCCCGCACACCCACGGTCGCCCAGCTCAGGGCGTTCGTCGCGGTGGCCGAGCACCGGCACTTCCGGGAGGCGGCGGCCGCCACCGGGACCAGCCAGCCGGCTCTGTCGGGGGCGGTCGCGGCGCTGGAGGAGTCGCTCGGCGCGCAGTTGGTCGAGCGTACGACGCGCAAGGTCATTGTCACCCCGCTGGGGGAGCGTGTGGTCGAACACGCGCGCCGGGTGCTGGCCTCCGTGCAGGCCCTCACCGAGGAGGTCGAGGCCGCCCGCCGCCCGTTCACCGGCCCGCTGCACCTCGGGGTGATCCCGACCGTCGCCCCCTATCTGCTGCCGACCGTGCTGCGGCTGGTCCGCGACCGCTACCCGGAGCTGGAGCTGCACGTCCACGAGGAGCGCACGCCCTCGCTGCTGGAGGGGCTGGCCGCCGGGCGGCTGGACGTGCTGCTGCTCGCGCTCCCGGCCGGCGGGGCCTCGCCCACCCGGGACGTCCCGCTGTTCGACGAGGACTTCGTGCTGGTCACCCCGCCCGGGCATTCGCTCGCCGGGCGGATCGACGTTCCGCGCGACGTGCTGCTCGACCTGGAGGTGCTGCTGCTGGAGGAGGGGCACTGCCTGCGCGACCAGGCGCTCGACATCTGCCGTGAGGTCGGCGCCGATCCCGGCGGCTCCACCACCCGGGCGGCCGGGCTCTCCACCCTGGTCCAGCTGGTCGCCGGGGGTCTGGGGGTCACCCTGCTGCCGGCCACCGCCCTGGACGTCGAGGCGGGCCGCACCGACCGGCTGGCCGCCGTCCGCTTCGCCGCCCCCGCGCCGGGCCGTCGGATCGGGCTCGCCACCCGGCCGGGCTCCGCCCGCAGCGGCGAGTACGACCGCTTCGCCGCCTCGCTGCGCGAGGTGCTGGTGGAACTGCCGGTCCGGATCGTCCAGTAGCCGCGGCGGCCGGTGGCAGGCCGGCCGGTGGTGGTCAGGCGGGCGGTGGTCAGGCGGGCGGTGCGGCGCAGAGGTCGACCGTGGTGGCGACCAGCAGGTCCAGCGCCCGGACCGCCTCCGCTTCGGCCGCCGGGCCGGCGTCCCTGAGCACCAGATAGCGCCCGCAGAGGCCGTCGAAGCCGGCCAGGAAGTGGACGGCGATGTCGTGCGCGGGCCGCGCCAGCGGCTGGCCGTGCGCTTCGGCGAGCGCGGTGATGATGCCCGCCGCCGTCCGCTCCATCTCGTCCTGGAGTCCGCGCATGATGTCCTGCAGACCGGGGTCGCGCATCGCCAGCGTCTCCAGCTCGGCGAGCAGGATGCACCGCCCCGGCTCCCCGGTGGTGCTGGCCCAGAGCGCGTGCACCAGCGCCCGCACCTGCTCCCCGAACGGCCCCTCGCCCGGGGCCGCGGCGCGCACCTGGCCGATGAAGTCGGCCATCAGCTGCTCCACCACGGCCCGGTACAGGTCCTTCTTGGTGCCGAAGGTGTAGTGCACCGTCGCCTGCGCCACGCCCAGCTCGGCCGCGATCGCCCGGGTGCTGCCGGCGGGGACGCCCTCGCGGGCCATGAGGTCGATGGCCGCCTGGACGAGCTGCGGACGCCTTTCGGCGGCGGGGACGTGAGCCATTGGGACAGGGTAGCGCTCTGGTCGATTGACGTGGTCGAACGACGTGACACATCGACTCGGTCGAGCGGCTCTGTCGAACGACTTTGTCAGATGACAAACTTGCCCCTACGGTAGTGGGCGACCTGTTCGGGCACTCGGCTGCCCGACCGACCTGACCGAGGGCTCACTCATGGCCACGTATCTGTACCGCCTTGGCCGCTACTGCTTCCGCCGACGGCGGGCCGTGCTCGCCGTCTGGCTCGCCGTGCTGATCGCGGTCGGCGGCGCCGCCGGGGCGTTCGCGGGCAAGACCAGCGACGAGTTCAAAGTGCCCGGCACCGAGGCCCAGAGCACGCTGGACCGGATCAAGGACACCTTCCCGGCCCAGGGCCACGGCTCCGCGCAGGTGGTCTTCGCCGCCGCCGGGCCGGGCGGCATCGCCGCTCCCGAGGCGGGCCGGGCCGTCACCGAGGCGGTCGGCCGGATAGCCGGCGTGCCCGGCGTCGCGGCCGTGCCCGACCCGTATGCCACCGGGGCGGTCTCACCGGACGGCAGGGCCGCGATCGCCCTGGTCTCCTTCGACCGCAAGCTCGCGGACATCACCGACGAGCAGCGCGACGCGGTGAAGGCGGCCGCCGAGCCGGCCCGGGCCGCCGGGCTGACGGTCGCCTTCGGCGGCGACGCGTACAACCGGATGGCACAGGTCGAGGGCGGCGAGGCGGTCGGCCTCGCGGTCGCCGGGGTGGTCCTGGTGCTCACGCTGGGCTCCCTGGTCGCCGCCGGGCTGCCGCTGCTGACGGCCTTCGTCGGGGTCGGCGTGGCGATGGCCGCGCTGCTGGCCCTCTCCGGTTCGTTCGAGATCATCACCACCGCGCCGGTGCTGGCCCTGATGGTCGGCCTGGCGGTCGGCATCGACTACGCCCTGTTCATCGTCTCCCGGCACCGCCGGCACCTCGCCGAGGGCCTGGATCCGGACGAGGCCGCCGCGCGGGCCAACGCGACGGCGGGCAGCGCGGTGGTCTTCGCCGGGCTGACGGTCGTCGTCGCGCTCGCCGGGCTCGCCGTCGCGGACGTGCCGTTCCTCACCGTGATGGGCCTGGCCGCGTCCGGCGCGGTGGTGGTGGCGGTGCTGGTGGCGATCACCCTGCTGCCCGCGCTGCTCGGCTTCGCCGGGCGGGCCGTCGACCGGCTGCCGGTCCGCCGGCGGGCGCCGCGGACCGAGCCGGGCCGGCCGCCGATGGGTGAGCGCTGGGCCCGGTTCGTGGTGCGCCGGCCGCTGCCCGTCCTGCTCGCCGGGCTGGCCGCGCTGGTCACCCTCGCGGTGCCGGCGGCGAGCCTCACCCTCGGCCTGCCGGGCGGCGGCTCGCAGGCCGCCGGAACGGACGCCCGCAAGGCGTACGACCTGATCGGCGAGAGCTTCGGGCCCGGCTTCAACGCTCCGCTGGTGGTGGTCGTGGACGCCCAGGGCGCGCCGCGGCCGGAGCAGGCGGTGCAGGACGTCGCGGAGAAGCTGGGCACGCTCAAGGGGGTGCGGACGCTGCTGCCCCCGACCGTCGACCCGGTGAGCCGGACGGCGCTGCTGACCGTCATCCCGGAGACCGGCCCGGACCACGCGGACACCGAGGCGCTGGTCTCCGGGATCCGCGACCAGCGCGACGGACTGCGGGCCGCGACCGGCGCGCGGATCGACGTCACCGGCACCACGGCCGCCAACATCGACGTCTCCACCAAGCTCGGGCAGGCGCTGCCGCCGTTCGTCGCGGTGATCGTCGGCATCGCGATGGTCCTGCTGGCGCTGGCGTTCCGGTCGATCCTGGTGCCGCTCAAGGCGGTGGCCGGGTTCCTGCTCAGCATCACGGCGTCGCTCGGCGCGGTGGTCGCCGTCTACCAGTGGGGCTGGCTGGACGGTGTGATCGACGTGCCGAAGGTCGGGCCGGTGGTGAGCTTCGTGCCGATCCTGCTGATCGGGGTGCTGTTCGGGCTGGCGATGGACTACGAGCTGTTCCTGGTCTCCGGGATGAAGGAGCACCATGTGCACGGCATGGCGCCCAGGGACGCGGTGGTCGCCGGGGTGCGGGGCGGCGCGCGGGTGGTCACCGCGGCGGCGCTGATCATGGTGGCGGTCTTCGGCAGCTTCGTCTTCGGCCACGACCCGATCGTCCAGCCGATCGGCTTCGCGCTCGCGACCGGCGTGCTGGTGGACGCCTTCGTGGTGCGGATGGCCCTGGTGCCGGCCGCGATGGCGCTGTTCGGCCGGGCGGCGTGGTGGTTCCCGAAGAGCCTGGAGAAGGTGGTGCCGAGGGTCGACATGGAGGGCGAGCAGCTGATGGCCCACCTGGAGGAGCGGCCCGGGCCGGTGAAGGTGGCCGAGCCGGTCTGACCCGTTCCGGGCCGGCCCGGGGACGCCCGGTGGTCCGCGGGGACCACCGGGCGTCCGCCGGTCACGGCAGCCGCTGCTCGAACCAGACCACCTTGCCGGTGCCGAGCCGGGTGGCGCCCCAGCGCTCGGCGCACCGGGCCACTATCTGCAGCCCGCGCCCGCGTTCGTCCTCCGGGCCGATGCGGCGCGGCCGGGGCAGCAGCGGGCTGTCGTCGCCGACCTCGCAGCGCAGCCGGGTGGTGCGGACCAGGCTCAGGGTGACCGGGCGGGTGGCGTGCTGCACCGCGTTGGTCACCAGCTCGCTGACCATCAGCTCGGTCGCCTCGCAGAGCTCGTCGAGGCCCCAGCGGCGCAGCGTGTGGGCGGCCAGCCGACGGGCCCGCCCCGGGGTCTCGTTGCGCGGTTGCAGGTACCAGTGCGCGACATCCCCGGCCGGGATGCCCTCGAAGCAGGCGGCGAGCAGCGCGATGTCGTCGCCCCGGTCGCCCGGCGGCAGGATGCGCAGCGCCTCCTGGCAGAGCTGCTCGGGGGTGTGCCGCTGCGCGCTGGCGAGGCGGGCGCGCAGCAGTTCCAGCCCGTCGCTGATCGGGCGGCTGCGGGTCTCCACCAGGCCGTCGGTGAAGAGCAGCAGGGAGGAGCCGGGCGGTGCGGGCAGTTCGACGGAGGCGAAGTCGACGCCGCCGACCCCGATCGGCGCCCCGGCGTCCAGCTCCAGCAACTCGGCCGTCCCGTCCGGCTGGACGAGCACCGGCGGTACGTGCCCGGCGTTGGCGAGCACCACCCGGTTGGCGATCGGGTCGTAGACCGCGTACACGCAGGTGGCCAGGTGCTGTTCCCGGCCGAGCCGCTGGGCCTGCTCGTCGAGGTGGTACAGCACCTCGTGCGGCGGCAGGTCGAGCGCGGCCAAGGTCTGGGCGCTGGTGCGGAGTTGGCCCATGATGGCGGCCGAGGTGAGCGAGTGGCCCATCACGTCGCCGACGATCAGCGCCACCCGGTTGCCGGGCAGCGGGACGGCGTCGTACCAGTCGCCGCCGACCTGGGCGCCGCGCTCGCCGGGCAGGTAGCGCTGGGCGAGGCGGACGCCGTGCGGCTGGGGGAGGCGCAACGGCAGCATGCTGCGCTGGAGTTCGTTGGCTATCTCCCACTCGCGGGCGTACCGCAGGGCGGTGTCGATCGCCAGGCCCGCCTGGGTGGCGAGGTGGGCGGCGGTGGCGGTGTCGGTGGCGTCGAAGGTGGGGCGGCCGGTCTTCTCGGACGGCCGGCGGATCAGCACCAGCATCCCCAGGACGGCCTTGCGGCCGCGCAGCGGCAGGGCGAGGACGGAGGTGCCCGGGCCGAGCCGGGCCAGTCCGCGGGCGCCGTACAGCTCGCGCAGCAGCCCGGCGGTCCGTTCGGCGCCGGGGGTGCCGAGTACGGCGGGCTCGGCGGGGCGGCGGCTCAGCAGGGCGTGCGCGAGCGCTCCGCCCCGGGTGACCGGGGTGGCGGGCCCGGTGTCGGCGGTGGAGCGCGAGCCGTACCGGGTGGCGTAGCGGGAGTTGCGGTGGTCGGCCCCGCCGCTGGGGCGGCCGCGGCGGCCGAGCCGGGTGCCGTGGCTGTGGTGGATCCGCAGCTCGTCCGGGAAGCCGGGCTCGCGCTCGACGTTGGGCAGCGGGTCGCGCAGGTGCACCACGGCGGCGTCGGCCAGGGCCGGGACCAGGACCCGGCAGATGTTGCGCAGGGTGGCGGCGAGGTCGAGCGCGCTGTTGATCCGCCGGGTGGCGGAGTCGAGGTAGGAGAGCCGTTCGGCGACCTGTCCGGGGTCGTCGCCCGTCCGGCCGTCCGCGGTGTCCGGCGGGCGGCGCCGGTTCGGGACGGCAGGAGGCTGTCCGGCCTCGGGTTTGAGCTGGTCGCGCACGGCTGCCTGTCCTGGGGATCGGTGGGGAGTACTGGCTCTTCTGGTCTGGCGGGTGGTCAGCCGACGCGTCGACAGCACAGGAACAGTTGCTCCTCCGGCGGCAGCGAGGTACTGGCCGGTGCGTAGGAATGCCCCGACCGCTCCTCGACGGCGAACCCGGACTCCACCAGTACCCGTTCCAGATCCTCCCTCAGATACCCGCTGATCCGCAGCTCCCGGCCGAGGAACGGGAGGGGAACGTGATCCAGATCCGCCTCGACCATGCCGAGCGCCAGCAGCCCGCCGGGCCGCAGCAGTTCGCGGAGCCGGGCGAGCACGGTGGGGATCTCGTCCTGGGGGAGGAGGATCAGGGAGAAGAACGCGGTGACGGCGGCGAAGGTGCCCCGGCCGCGCGGCCCGAGTTCGGGGACGTTCCAGGCGCGGTCGGCCCGTTCGGTGGCCAGGTCGTACAGGTCGATGCGGTGGAAGGCGGGCGGGTGCGGGCCGCCGTGGCCGGCCTGCCGGGCCAGCGTGAGCATAACGTCCGAAAGGTCTATACCGGTGACGTGCGCACCGCCCGCGACCAGCTGCCGGACGGTCGGATCACCGGCGCCGCAGCCGACGTCGAGGACGGCGGCACCCGGTTCGAGCGCGGCCAGCAGCCGGTGGCCGCAGGCGAGCTGTCCGTCCTTGGCGGGGAACGCCTCGGCGTAGCCGGTGCCGATGGTGTCGAAGGCGACCGCCTGCAGGGCGCGAGCGGCCCGGCGGCGCAGCACGTCGGGCTCGTCGTCACCCGCGTCCTCGTCGACGGGGAACGGGTCGGATATCTGTCCGGTCGTCACGATTGAGAGGCACCCTTCCACCCTGGCCTCCGGTCGGCTGTACGAGGCCGGGCCGCCGTCCTCCCGGCGCCCGCGCTGCCCCGCCGGCCAGCTGCCGGTGGCGGTACGTCACGCTCCCCGCGTCACTCTGACTGCACTCTGACACTTTGCACAGAGACACTCTGCACCGTGGGAGCGCCTGCGCGCTGCCGTTTCCGGATGCTCCGCCGGACAGGTGCACTCGTGTGTGTACTGGCATCTGAGAATATGCGTGATCACTCCACCATAGGGTCCCTTTCCAGCCAACTCGTCGCGGTTGGGGTGGTGTGGCCCGGGTTGCGGAAGCACGACGGTGCGGGCCGAGGTGGTGCGGGCCGGGACCGCACGCCGCATGGCGCGTTCGAGCCGCGCCGCTGACCTGCGCCGCCGACCTGCGAGCGGGCGGTCCGGCGGGCCGACGACCCGGCGTTTATCGAACGTCAATCGGTCCGGTGCAGAGTGGAACCAGCGCCGGGGAAGCGTTGAGGGTGCTCCCGCAGCCGGGGGGCTGCGGGGGCACCGAACGCATCGGGGGAGACCTCCACGGGGGGATGTCGGGGGACGTCGGAGGTCTACGGCGCGGGGGGACAGAGGGGCTCGGTGTGCTGCTGGGAGATGAGGTCCGCCACGGGGGAGGCCTCTGGCACACCGAGCCGTATGAAGATCGCGTGGGCCTCCTGGAGGCACGCGAGTCCGCGCGCCGGTTGGGCGAGGCCGAGCAGCGCCTCGCCCAGCGCGGCGTTGGCCAGGCCCTGGCAGTAGGCGCCGTCGATCTCCTGGGCGATCGCCAGCGACTCGCCCGCCGCCTCGGCCGCCTCGGCGGTCTGCCGGCTCGCCAGCAGGCTCACCGCGAGCCGGGCGAGCGCGTAGCCCTCGCGGAGCCGGTTCTGCTGGGTCTGGTAGAGCTGGTGGGCCTCGCGCAGGTGCGCGACCGCCTCGGCCGGCGAACCGGTCGAGGACAGCACCACGCCGAGCTGGTAGAGGGTGTCCGCGAGGCAGGGCCCGTTCGCGGAACGCCGGGCGGTGACGGCCGCCTCCTCCACCGAACGGACCGCGGACTCGCTCTGCCCCGCGTTGAGCTGGGCGCGGGCGATGTTCCCGAGCAGCCGGGCCTCGCCGATGGGGAACCCGATGACCCGGCTGATCGCCAGGGCCTGTTCGAAGAACGGCAGGGCCTCGGCGGCGCGGTCGGAGACGCTCAGCACGATCCCGAGAATGTTGGCGACCATCGAGCGCAGCACGGTGATGTCGTCCGTGCCCTGAAGGTCCAGGCTGGCCCGCAGCGAGCGCTCGGCGCCCTGGAAGTTGTTGGCGAAGTACTCCAGCGTCCCGAGGGCGAAATGGACCCGGGCGAGGGCCTGGGTGTCCCCGTGCGCCTGCGCGTTGGACTCGGCGGTCTCCAGCAGCCGGCGCGTGCGGGGACCGTGCGTCGGGTCCTCGACGATGCTGTTGAGCGCGATCAGCAGATCGAGAGCGGGCCGCAGCAGGGCGGACGGCCCGTTGACCGCGGCCTCCACCGTGCTCAGCAGCATGCCGACCTCGGTCCGCAGCCACTGCTGTGCCGCCGCCCCGGTCGCCAGGGCGAGCCCGGGCGTCTTCAGCCCGTCGAGCGGTTCGGGCAGCTGGTCGTCGGGCTCGATGGCCTGCGCGGCGTTGCGCATGGTCGGCAGCACGTGCTCCAGCAGCCGGAGAACGGCGCGCTCCTGCTCGGCGGAGTCCGCCAGCTTCTCGTTCTTGCGCTGGGCGTACAGCCGCAGCAGGTCGTGGTACCGGTAGCGGCCGGGTGTGAAGCACTCCAGCATGTTCGCCTCGACCAGCGACTCCGCCAGCGTCTCGGCGTACGCCTGTTCCTCCCCGAGCAGCGCCGCCACCGCGTCGAGCGGAAGGTCGGGCGAGTCCACCAGGGAGAGCAGACGGAACGCGCGGGCCTCGTCGGGCCGGAGCTGGCCGTAGCCGAGGCCGATGGTGGTCTCCACCGCGAGGTTGCCCAGCTGCAGCTCGTCGAGCCGCCGCCGTTGGTCCGCTAACCGCCGGGCCAGATCGGAGACGCTCCAGCGAGGCCGGCTGGCCAGCCGCGCCGCGGCGATCCGAACCGCGAGCGGCAGGAAACCGCAGGAGGAGACCACGGCCAGCGCCGCGTCGGGTTCGGCGGCGACCCGCTGCTCACCCACGATGGTGGAGAAGAGCGCCAGGGCCTCCTCGGGAGTCATCTCCTCGACGTCGACCAGGTGGGCGCCGGGAATTCCGGCCAGCCGGGACCGGCTGGTGGCGAGCACCGCGCACCCGGACACGCCGGGGATCAGTGGCATCAGCTGGTCGGCGTCCTGGGCGTTGTCCAGCAGGATCAGCATGCGGCGCTTGGCCAGGAGGGAGCGGTAGAGGGCCGCCCGCTGCTCCAGCGAGTCGGGCAGTTCGGTGGCGCCCAGCGAGTGCAGGAAGTCGCCGAGTACGACGGCGGGGTCGGCGGGGGACGCGCCCGCGCCGCGCAGATCGACGTAGAGCTGGCCGTCCGGGTACTCGGAGCGCACGCTGTGCGCGACATGCACGGCCAGGGTGGTCTTCCCGACGCCGCCGATGCCGGCCAGCGAGGTCACCACGACCGCCTGGCCGGTGCCGTTGCGCAGGGTCGCCCGCAGTTCCGCGACCAGTGCGGTCCGGCCGCTGAAGTCGGAGACGTCGGCGGGCAGTTGGGCCGGCGCCGGGGAGACCGCGGAACCGTCGTCCCGGCTCCGGCTGTGCGGTCGCGCGGGCGGGTCCGGGGTCAGGGCCTGATCTCCCGCGAGGATGCGCGCGTGCATGGTGGACAGGCCGGCTCCGGGCTCGACCCCGAGCTCGTCGATCAGGAGCTTCCGGGTGTCCGTGTAGACGCCGAGCGCCTCGGCCTGCCGGCCGCAGCGGTAGAGCGCGAGCATCAGGAGTTCGCGCAGCCGTTCCCGGAGCGGGTGTTCGGCGGTGAGCGAGCTCAGCTCGGAGACGACCTCGGTGTGCTGGCCGATCTCCAGCGCGGCGGCGCAGCACTCCTCCCACACCGAGACATGGCGCTCGGCGAGGCGGCTCCGCTGTGTCTCGGCGTGCGGCCCCGGCACTCCGGCCAGGGCCCGGCCGCTCCACAGCCCGAGTGCCGACACCAGCAGCCGGTGGGCCTCGAACAGGTCGCCGTCGGCCCTGGCCGCGGTGGCCTGCGCGACGGTGGTCTCGAAGACCGTGAGATCGAGTGCTTCCGAGGAAGTCCGCAGGGCGTATCCGTCGCTCACCGAAATGAGGATCTCGGCCGGTGCGCGAACCTCGCGATGCGGTTCGATCACCGCCCGGAGGCGGGAGACGTAGGTGCGCAGTGCGGCGATGGCCTGCGGCGGGGGGCGATCACCCCAGAGGCCGTCGACGAGATCCTGGGTGGCGACCGGGCGGCCCTGCTGGAGCAGGAGCGAGGTGAGCACCGCCTGCTGCTGCGGAGAGCCCAGCGCGAGCGACTCCGGGCCGCGCCACGCCTGCACCGGACCGAGCACCTGGAAGCGCAGCGTCGAACTGTGCGGCGTTTCCTGAGGCTCCATGAATTCCCCCGATGACCTGTGGCGGTGCCCTGCACGTACAGGGCGTTCGGCGGTCCCGCTGCGGTCGCATCAGCTTAGGCGGACAGCTGCAAACGCTGGAGATCAGCATCAGCGTTGCGATGTTTATAGGACATTTAACGGTTCCTACGATACTGTCCGGGCGCCTGGGTCGAACCGGTCGGGCGCACGCAGATCCCGATGACCTGAAAGGCAGCCAGCCATGGCCGAGATTGAGCCCACCAGCGCCACGACCCCGTCGGCCGATGCGGACACCCCCGAGGCCGCGGCGAAGACGGCTGCCGAGGTCATCGCCGAGGCTGCGGCCGATGTGGCCGGGTACACGGCCCCCGCCGACGAGAAGCACGAGGAGCCGCAGGAGCTCTTCGGCGGCGAGGCCGTCGAGCCCGAGCACGTCGAGGCCAAGCCGGGCGAGACCGTCCCGCTCGGTGCGATCAACGCTCACCCGTAGCCGCCCGCAAGGCCATCCGCCCCGTACCTCGGCGCTCCTGAGGTGCGGGGCGTTCGTCGTTCCCGGCCCGCCGGGTCAGGCCACCCGGCCCTCGTTGAGGCGGGAGTCCCGGTTGCGGGCCGCCAGGCGGGCGCTGAGCCTGGCCCGGCTCTCGGCGGCGGGATCGGGGTCCGCCCCGGTCTGGGCCGTCTGCGGTTCCTGGGCCGTCCGTGGTTCCGGGACCGCCTCCGGTGCCGGGCCGACGCGGTCGGGGCGGGTGGTCCACTCGCGGCCGCCGCCCAGGGGCCGCAGGTAGTGCTCCCCGCCGATGGTGTCCATGTAGATGCCGGTGCGTCCGGTCCTGCCGTCCAGGACGAGTTCACCCGCACGCGGCCGGTAGGCCGCGGCGTCGCGCTTTCGGGTGCTCACCGCGCTGCTCCTTGCTCTGGTGCGGGCGCGGCGATGGGTTCGCCGGCCCTGGTCGCTGTCGGTGCGTGTTCTGCTCGGCGACTACCCAGCATCTCTAGAGAAGCTAATATCTCTAGAGATGTCAACGGTCTTATCGGTTTACCGACGGCCGCGGGCGCGCCTAGGGTTTTCGCGAAGGAGAGGAACAGGGCGATGGCCGGCAGCAGTGGCGAGAAGCAGCCCAAGTACCAACGGATCGCCGACGCGCTCAGGGCCGCCGTCGACTCGGGGGAGTACCGCGCCGGCGACCGGCTGCCCGGCGAGAACGACCTCATGGAGACCTACGGCGTCGCCCGGATGACCGCCCGTCAGGCGCTCGGGGTCCTGCAGAGCGAGGGCATCGCCGAGGCGCGCAAGGGCGCGGGGGTCTTCGTCCGGGACTTCCGGCCGCTGCGGCGGCGCGGGATCCAGCGGCTCGCCCAGGGGCAGTGGGGGTCCGGGCGGTCGATATGGTCCGCGGACATCGACAGGCGGACGCTGGTCGTCGACCAGGTGTCGGTCACCGAGCAGGGCGCGCCGGACCACGTGGCCAGGGTCCTGGGCGTCGACCTCGGGGTGCCGATGTGCGTGCGGCACCGCCGGTTCGTCCTGGACGGCAAGCCGGTGCTGCTCTCCACCTCCTACCTCCCGGCCGGGCTGGTCGCCGGCACGGCGATCACCCGCGAGGACACCGGCCCGGGCGGGACCTACGCCCGACTCGCCGAGATCGGCGCGAAGCCCGTCCACTTCCGCGAGGAGGTGCGGTCCCGGATGCCCAGCGCGGAGGAGAGCAGCCGGCTCGACCTGTCCGCCGGTACCCCGGTCATCCTGATCTGCCGGACGGCCTTCGCCGACGAGGGCCAGGTCGTCGAGCTGAACGAGATGACGCTCGACGCGGCGTCCTACGTCCTGGAGTACGACTTCGACGCGTGAGGACGCCGCGCCCGCCGGGCCCGGAGGCGGCCGACGGCACCGCCCCGGACGCCGTGCGGGCGGCCGGGGCGGTGCCGTGCGGAGCCGGGCGCGTCACTCCTTGGAGCGCACCCGCAGGCTGGTGATCAGCGGACCCTCGGTGGTCTCCCGGAAGAAGTCGTTGCCCTTGTCGTCGACCACGACGAACGCCGGGAAGTCCTCGACCTCGATCCGCCAGACGGCCTCCATCCCCAGCTCGGCGTACTCCAGGACCTCGACCTTCTTGATGCAGTCCTGGGCCAGGCGGGCCGCCGGGCCGCCGATGGAGCCGAGGTAGAAGCCGCCGTGCCTGGCGCAGGCGTCGGTGACCTGCTTGGAGCGGTTGCCCTTGGCGAGCATGACCATCGAGCCGCCGGCCGCCTGGAACTGGTCGACGTAGGAGTCCATCCGGCCGGCCGTGGTCGGGCCGAAGGAGCCGGAGGCGAAGCCCTCCGGGGTCTTGGCCGGGCCGGCGTAGTAGACCGGGTGGTCCTGGAGGTACTTGGGCATGCCCTCGCCGGCGTCCAGCCGCTCCTTGATCTTGGCGTGCGCGATGTCGCGGGCGACCACCAGCGTGCCGGTGAGCGAAAGCCGGGTCTTGACCGGGTACTTGGACAGCTCGGCGCGGATCGCGGACATCGGCTGGTTGAGGTCGACGCGGACCACGTCGTCGTCCAGGTGCTCGTCCGTGGTGTCCGGCAGGTACCTGGCCGGGTCGGTCTCCAGCTGCTCCAGGAAGACGCCCTCGGCGGTGATCTTGCCGAGCGCCTGGCGGTCGGCGGAGCAGGAGACGGCCATCGCGACCGGCAGCGAGGCGCCGTGCCGCGGCAGCCGGATGACGCGGACGTCGTGGCAGAAGTACTTGCCGCCGAACTGGGCGCCGATGCCGATCTGCTGGGTCAGCTCGGTGACCTTGGCCTCCAGCTCCAGGTCGCGGAAGCCGTGGCCGGTCCGGGCGTCGCCCTCGGTCGGCAGGTGGTCCAGGTAGTGCGCCGAGGCGTACTTGGCGGTCTTCAGCGCGAACTCCGCGCTGGTGCCGCCGACCACGATGGCCAGGTGGTACGGCGGGCAGGCGGCCGTGCCGAGCGAGCGGATCTTCTGCTCCAGGAACGAGAGCATGCTCGCCTCGTTCAGGATCGCCTTGGTCTCCTGGTACAGGTACGACTTGTTGGCCGAGCCGCCGCCCTTGGCCATGAACAGGAACTTGTAGGCGTCGCCGTCGGTCGCGTACAGCTCGATCTGGGCGGGCAGGTTGTTGCCCGTGTTCTTCTCGTCCCACATGGTCACCGGCGCCATCTGGGAGTAGCGCAGGTTGAGCCTGGTGTACGCGTCGTACACGCCGCGCGCGATCGCCGCGTCGTCGCCGCCGGAGGTCAGCACGTTCTGGCCGCGCTTGCCCATGACGATCGCGGTGCCGGTGTCCTGGCACATCGGCAGGATGCCGCCGGCCGAGATGTTGACGTTCTTCAGCAGGTCCAGCGCGACGAAGCGGTCGTTGGGGCTGGCCTCCGGGTCGTCCAGGATGCGCCGCAGCTGGGCGAGGTGGGCGGGGCGCAGGTAGTGCGAGATGTCGTGCATCGCCTCGGCGGTGAGCAGCCGCAGGGCCTCGGGCTCGACCTGGAGGAAGGTGCGACCGCCGGCCTCGAAGGTGGAGACACCCTCGGAGGTCAGCTTGCGGTACGGGGTCGGGTCAGCGCCCAGGGGGAGCAGGTCGCTGTACTCGAAGTCTGGCGTGGGAGCCATGGGGGCGGTCCTTAGTGTTCCAGTGGTCCGGCTGCGTCGGCGAAGCACCCTCAAGGGTAGGACCCGGCGGAACGTCGCACGCGGAGAGGTCGGCCTGCGTGACCGGGGTCACTCGGACACGCGTACGGGACTTGCCCGGTTGACTAGGCTTGGCGCGTGGACAACTCGCCGTCGCAGGACGACCAGGGGCAGCCGCCCGTACCGATGACCAAACCGGAGGCCAAGCCCGCCGTCCGGACCGAGCACACTCCGGTGGCCGAGGCCGAGCTGCGGGCCTCGGACGCCGACCGCGAGCGGGTCGCGGAGCTGCTGCGCGACGCCTACGCCGAGGGCCGGCTGGACGTCGAGGAGCACGCCGAGCGGATCGAGGCCGCCTACGGGGCCAAGACCCTGGGGGACCTCGTGCCGCTCACCCGGGACCTTCCCGCACACCGGGCGGTCTCCTTCGAGAAGCCCCCGCTGGACGCCCCGGACCAGCGCCCGGCCGGCCCGGTGCGGCTGCCGGCCCGGCAGGAGTCGCCGTCCATGGTGGCGATCTTCGGCGGGGCGTCCCGGAAGGGCCGCTGGCGGGTCGGCTCGCACCTGCGGGCGGTCGCGGTCTTCGGCGGGGTGGAGATCGACCTGACCGACGCGGTCTTCGAGTCGCCCGAGGTGGTGATCGAGGTGACGGCCCTGTTCGGCGGGGTCGACATCAAGGTGCCGGAGAACGTCAGCCTGCACGGCGGCGGCGTCGGCATCTTCGGGGGCTTCGACGTGAAGGAGCAGACCGCCGCCGACCCGTACGCGCCGGTGGTGCGGGTCAAGGGGGCGGCGGTGTTCGGCGGTTGCGAGGCCAAGCCGCGCAAGGGCAAGAAGCTCAAGGAGTGGGTGCGCAAGCAGCTCGGCGCCGACTAGGAGTTGTCTGACCGGACTGCCCGGCCGGGAGCAACTCCCGGCCGGGCACTTGTCGTTGCGGCCGGTGCACTCCGTAGTCGATTGCGTGCAGTGTGCATGAATCGCGGCGCGGCGGGGTAGTTCCTCTCGCACATCGCTTCTTGTACGGCTGCGCACCGGAGCCGGCCTGAGGCCGGCCCGGGGGGTGAAGAGCGGGGGCTCGCAGCCGGGCAGGGGAGCGAGCTTCCCCCGTGTCCGAGAGCCTCGTCAGGAGTACGGCCGTGCTGCATCCGATCGAGTCCCGCACCACCTCGCCCGTTGCCGCCGCCCAGCTGCTGGAACGCCGGCCAGGCGCCCAGCCACAGGGGGAGGACGACCCCTGGCACACCGGCGCGGCCTGCCGCCGGGACGAGGTGGGGCTGTTCTTCGCGCCGTCCAAGGAGCCGACGGCGGCCCGGCTTTCGCGGGAGGAGCAGGCGAAGCAGGTCTGTGCGCGCTGCCCGGTGCTGCTCGAGTGCCGGGAGCACGCGCTGGCGCAGCCGGAGCCCTACGGGGTGTGGGGCGGGCTGACGGCGGCCGAGCGCCGGGTGGTGCTGGCCCGGCGGCGGCGCCGGGAGACGGAACTGCGCGAGCCGGCCCGGGTGCAGGCCGCCCAGCGCCGGATAGCGGGCTGAGCGGGCGTCAGCGCCCGTCGCCGGCCGAGCGTGGCCGGCGGGACGCCGATGGAACGCCCGGCCGGCCGGACGGCCGGTGGGCCGGACGCCCGGGGCCTCGGCGGAGGGGGATTCCGCCGAGGCCCCGGGTTCTGCCGTCGTGGTGGGCCCGCGGGGCGCGGTGCGCCTCCGGGGGTCAGTTGGCGCGGTCGAAGTCGATCGCGCTGTAGGCCCGCAGCTTGGACAGCTTGTGGGTGGAGTGGATCTCCCGGATGGTGCCGCTCTTGGAACGCATCACCAGCGAGCTGGTGGTGGCGGTCTCCTGGCGGTAGTGCACGCCGCGCAGCAGCTCGCCGTCGGTGATGCCGGTGGCGACGAAGAACACGTTCTCGCCGCTGACCAGGTCGTCGGTGGTGAGCACGCGGTCCAGGTCGTGGCCGGCGTCGAGGGCCTTCTGGCGCTCCGCGTCGTCCTTCGGCCAGAGCCGGCCCTGGATCACGCCGCCCATGCACTTCATGGCGCAGGCCGCGATGATGCCCTCGGGGGTGCCGCCGACGCCCATCAGCAGGTCGACGCCGGTGCCCTCGCGGGCGGCCATGATCGCGCCGGCCACGTCGCCGTCGGAGATGAACTTGATCCGGGCACCGGCCTCGCGGATCTCCTGGACCAGGCTCTCGTGGCGGGGGCGGTCGAGGATGACGACGGTGACGTCCTCGACGGCGCTGCCCTTGGCCTTGGCGACCCGGCGGATGTTGACGGCCGGCGGGGCGGTGATGTCGACGAACTCGGCGGCCTCCGGGCCGGCGACCAGCTTGTCCATGTAGAACACGGCGCTGGGGTCGAACATGGTGCCGCGGTCGGCGACCGCCAGTACGGCGACCGCGTTGTTCATGCCCTTGGCGGTGAGCGTGGTGCCGTCGACCGGGTCCACGGCGACGTCGCACTCGGCGCCGGTGCCGTCGCCGACCCGCTCGCCGTTGTAGAGCATCGGGGCTTCGTCCTTCTCGCCCTCGCCGATGACGACGACGCCGTTCATCGACACGGTCGAGACCAGGGTGCGCATCGCCTTCACGGCGGCACCGTCCGCGCCGTTCTTGTCGCCCCGGCCGACCCAGCGGCCGGCGGCCATCGCGGCCGCCTCGGTCACCCGGACGAGTTCGAGCGCGAGGTTCCGGTCGGGAGCCTCGGGCGCGACCTCAAGGGATCGCGGAAGATTGTGCGGGTACTGCGTGGTCATCGTCGTTACCTCTCTGTACGCGACGGCCAGTAAGCGCCCGACTACTGCCAGGTCGAACGCCGTGGTGAGGGTCCTGCGATCGTATCTGCCCATGAGATGACTGTCTGTGGCGCGGGTCGCCACCCCCCGTCGGAACCGGCCGGTTCGTCCCGCTTCACCCGTGCGCGCACACCCCCGGGTGTCGGGACCGCGGACCCGATGAGTCACCATGTGGGGGTGGCAGGAAACAACAAGGGCATGAGGGGTCGGCAGACCGTACGGGACATGGTCCTGTCGATGGTCGCGGTCGGTTTCGTGGTCTGGATCGGGTACCTGTTCCTTCCGCACGACGCGGACGGCGACGGCGTGCACAAGGTCGAGTACAAGGTGGCGGCGGCCTCGGCGAAGCGCGGCGCGCCGTACCCGTTGCTCTCTCCGGACGGCCTGAGCGACCAGTGGCGGGCCACCTCGGTCACGTACCAGCCGGCCGCGCTCGGCGGCGGCAAGGGCAACGCCTGGCACCTGGGCTTCGTCACCCCGTCCGGCCAGTACGCGGCGGTCGAGCAGAGTGATCTCGCCCGCGACACCGTGCTCGGCTCGACGGTCGCCGGCGGCAAGCCGGACGGCACCTCGGAGGTGGCCGGGCAGACCTGGGAGCGCCTCCAGGGCCCCAAGTCCCGCGCCCTGACGATCCAGAGCGGCAGCGCCACCACCGTGCTCACCGGCACCGCCTCCTACGAGGAGCTGGCCGAGCTGGCGCAGGCGCTCAAGTAACCCTGGCGAAAGCCGCCCCGGGCCGTGCCCCGGGACACACGAAAGGGCCCCGCACCGGTGCGGGGCCCTTTCGCGTGCCGGTCGGACGCGACCGTCAGGCTCAGACGGAGGTGACGACCTCGTCGTAGGCCAGACGCGGCGAACGCGGGAACCAGGCGTCCTCGCCCGGCTTGCCGATGTTGACCACGGCCAGCACCGAGTGCTCGCCGTCGCCGAAGAACTCCTTGTTGAGGCCCGCGGCGTCGAAGCCGGTCATCGGGCCGGCGGCCAGGCCGGCGGCGCGCACGCCGATGATGAAGTAGCCGGCCTGGAGGGCGCCGTTCAGCACCGCCGACTGCTCGCGCACCGAGCGCTCGGTGAAGAAGAGGTCCTTGGCCTGCGGGAAGTGCGGGAGCTGGGTCGGCAGCTCCTCGTGGAACTCGTTGTCCACGGCCAGGATGGCGACCAGCGGCGCGGCGGCGGTCTTGGCCTTGTTGCCGTCGGCCAGGTGCTGGACCAGGCGCTCACGGCCCTCGGCGGTACGGACCAGGACGACGCGCAGCGGCTGCTGGTTGAAGGCGGTCGGGCCGAACTTGACCAGCTCGTAGATGGCCTGGATCTGCTCCTCGGAGACCGGCTCGTCGGTGAAGGTGTTCGCGGTGCGGGCCTCGCGGAACAGCAGGTCCTGAGCGGCGTCGTCCAGAACCAGGGCGTCGGTGGCGGCGGTGGTCATGTTTCTCTACACCTCATGAGGAACGGGGTTCGTCTGTGCGGTCGGCCGGTGCCGATCACCTGGTCCCAACATGAGTGAAGTTTCAACTGTTCCCGGCGGCCGGCGTGACCTGCGTCACTCGCCCGCGGGCTCGTCCTCCCCGGCGGCCAGCGCGGCGTCCAGCCGGGCCCTGGCGCCGTCCAGCCAGCGCTGGCATACCTTCGCCAGCTGCTCGCCCCGCTCCCACAGCGCCAGCGACTCCTCCAGCGACGTGCCGCCGTTCTCCAGCTGCCGGACGACCTCCAGCAGCGCGTCCCGGGCGTGCTCGTAGCCCAGCGCGTCGTCCGGGGTCCGCGGCGCGGCCTGCTCCTGCTGATCTGCCATGGGAGCCAGCGTAGAGGGTGCCCCCGACAGCGCGGCCCCTCCGGCGCGTACCGCTCGCCCGGCCGTCCGTTCGTCCGTCCGTTCGTCCGTCCGCCCGTTCGTCCGTCCGGGGAAAACAAGTAGGCCCCGGCGCCCCCGGGCGCTAACCTCCGCCGCATGATCGACGTTCGACCGGCCGTTCCGGCCGACGCACCTGAGCTCGTCCGCCTGCGCGACCTGATGTTCGAGGCCATGCCCGGCATGGCCGGCCTGCACGGCCCCGGACCCTGGCAGGCCACCGCCGAGGCGGTACTGCGCGAACGCCTCGCCGTCCCGGCCGAACTGCTCACCATGCCGTCCTTCGTGGTCGACGACCCGCGCCGCCCCGGCGCGCTCGCCGCCTGCGCCGTCGGCACCCTGGAGCAGCGGCTGCCCTCGCCGGGCAACCCGGACGGCCGGTTCGGCTTCGTCTTCAACATCTGCACCGACCCCGGCCACCGGCTCCGCGGCTACGCCAGGGCCTGCACCGAGGCGCTGCTCGACTGGTTCGACGCCCGCCGGGTCGGCCGGATCGACCTGCATGCCAGCAGTGGCGGCGAGGCGCTCTACCGCAGCCTGGGCTTCGGCGAGCACTCCGTCGCGCTCTCCCGGCAGCGCTCCTACGGCTGATCCCGGCCGGCGGGGGCCTCGGCTCCGACGGCCGCCGGCTCCCCGACGGTCACCCCGAACGAGCCGTGTGCCACCCGGGCGTGCAGCCCCTCGCCCGGCGCCGTCTGCGCCGGGTCCGTCACCACCGTGCCGTCGGCCCGCTGGAGCACCGCGTAGCCGCGCTCCAGGGTGGCCGCCGGGGAGAGCGCGACCACCCGGGCCAGGGTGTGCCCCAGATCGCCCTGCGCGCGGTCCAGCCGGTGCCCGAGGGTGCGCCGGGCCCGCTCCAGCAGCGACTCCAGCTCATGGGCGCGCCCGTCCAGCATCCGGTGCGGCGCGGCCAGCGCCGGGCGGCTGCGCACGCCGTCCAGCCCGTGCTGCTCCCGCTCCACCCGGCCGAGGACGTGCCGGCGGGCCCGGTCGCGCAGGTGGCGGATCTTCGTCAGCTCCTCACCGACGTCCGGCACCACCCGTTTGGCGGCATCCGTCGGGGTCGAGGCGCGCAGATCGGCGACGAAGTCCAGCAGCGGCTGGTCCGGCTCGTGCCCGATCGCGCTGACCACCGGCGTCCGGGCGGCCGCGACCAGCCGCACCAGCCCCTCGTCCGAGAACGGCAGCAGGTCCTCCACACTGCCGCCGCCCCGGGCCACGACGATCACGTCCACCTCCGGGTGCTCGTCCAGCTCCCGGACGGCCGCGCTCACCCGCTCCACCGCGCTGACCCCCTGCACCGGCACGTTGCGCACCTCGAAGCGGACGGCCGGCCAGCGCCGCCGGGCGTTCTCCAGCACGTCCCGCTCGGCGGCCGAGCCGCGCCCGGTGACCAGCCCGACGCACTGCGGCAGGAACGGCAGCGGCCGCTTCCGCTCGGCCGCGAACAGGCCCTCCCCGGCGAGCCGCCGCTTCAGCTGCTCCAGCCGGGCCAGCAGCTCACCCAGCCCGACCAGCCGGATCTCCGCCGCCCGCAGCGAGAGCTGGCCGCGGGCCGCGTACCACTCCGGCTTGGCGTGCACGACGACCCGCGAGCCCTCCTGCACCGCGTCCGCGACCCGGTCGAAGACCGAACGGAAGCAGGTCACCGTCAGCGAGACGTCCGCCTGCGGGTCGCGCAGCGTCAGGAACACGACACCCGCGCCCGGCCGCCGGCTGAGCTGGGTGATCTGCCCCTCCACCCACACGGCGCCGAGCCGGTCGATCCAGCCGCCGATCAGTGCGGAGACCTTGCCGACCGGGAGCGGGGCTTCGGGAGAACTGGTGGTGGCCATGCGTACCAACCTAGTGGCGCACGCCGACACCGGGGGAGCCCTGGACGGCCAGCACCACCAGCCCGACCAGCAGCCACACCGCCCCCACGGTCTGCGCCGTGGACGAGGCCTCGTAGACCACCGCGCCGATCACCGCGATCCCCAGCACCGGTACCACCACGTGCCGAAGCAGGTCCCGCGAGCGCTGCTTCACCGCGTACCAGCCGATGACCGAGGCGTGCAGCAGGGCGAACGCGGTCAGCGCGCCCACGTTCACCACCGAGGTCAGCTGGTCCAGCCCGTCGTCCCGGCGGGCCGCCCAGACCGCCGCGGCGAGCGTGATCACCGCCGCCGTCAGCAGCGCCCGGCGCGGCACCGCCGAGGCCGGGTCGACCGCGCCCAGGAAGCGCGGCAGCCGGCCCGCCCGGCCCATCGCGAAGACCAGCCGCCCGGCCGCGGCCTGCCCGGCCAGCGCCGCGAAGGCCGCGCCGATCGCCTTGCTCGCCGCCACCAGCACGTGCAGCCAGTGCCCGATGCCGTTCTCCACCGTGTCGTAGAACGCCGAGCCCTGTGCCGCCGGGTCGGCCGCCAGCTGCTGCGGGGTCATCGGCTCCAGCAGCGCCGCCAGGTAGGTCTGCGCCACGAACAGCACCCCGGCCAGCACCAGGCACCAGAGCACCGCCCTGGCCACCGCCGCCGAGGCGCCCACGGCCTCCTCCACGAAGGTCGCGATGGCGTCGAAGCCCAGGTAGGAGAGGACCGCCACCGAGACCGCGGAGATTACGGCGGTCATCGAGAAGGCGCCGACCGCGGTGAACGGCGTGGCCAGGCCGCGCTGCGCGCCGTCCCGGACCAGCACCACCACGGCGGCGGCCACGAAGACCGCCAGCACCGCGATCTCCATCGCCAGCACCGCGAAGCCGACCGCCGCCGCCGTCCGCACCCCGACCAGGTTGAGCGCGGTGGTCACCAGCACCGCCAGCGCCGTCCAGACCCAGCGCGAGACGTCCGGCACCAGGGAGTTCAGCGCGATGCCGGAGAACAGGTACGCCACCGCCGGGATCAGCAGATAGTCGAGCATCGCCATCCACCCGGCGATGAACCCCGGCCCCTCGCCCAGTCCGGCCCGCGCGTAGGCGAACACCGAGCCGGTCTGCGGCACCGCGCGCACCATCTGGGCGTACGAGAAGGCGGTGAATCCCATGGCGACCGTGGCCGCCAGGTACACCGAGGCCACCGCGCCGTGGCTCTTGGCGTCCAGCACACCGAACACGCCGACCGGCGCCATCGGGGCGATGAACAGCAGCCCGTAGACCATCAGATCGCGGACACCCAGGCTGCGTCGCAGCCCGCCGGGTTCGACTCGCTCGCTCATAAACTCCACATTTGAGCATTCGGGACCGATTCCGCCCCGAAGGCGCCGGCCGTCGGCGCGGCTCGCCGCCGCCCGTACGATGGAGCCATGTCCAACACCGCGCAGCGCCGTGTCCTGCTCGCCGCCCCCCGGGGTTACTGCGCGGGCGTCGACCGCGCCGTGATCGCCGTGGAGAAGGCCCTGGAGCAGTACGGGGCGCCCATCTACGTCCGCAAGCAGATCGTCCACAACAAGTACGTGGTGCAGACCCTGGAGAAGCAGGGCGCGATCTTCGTCGATGAGACGGAGGAGGTGCCGGAGGGCTCGATCGTGGTGTTCTCCGCGCACGGCGTCGCGCCGGCCGTCCACGACGAGGCCGAGGCCGGCCGACTCGCCACCATCGACGCCACCTGCCCGCTGGTCACCAAGGTGCACAAGGAGGCCGTCCGCTTCGCCGACGAGGGCTACGACATCCTGCTGGTGGGCCACGAGGGCCACGAGGAGGTCGTCGGCACCATGGGCGAGGCCCCGGACCGCATCCACCTGGTGGACGGTGCCGAGGACGTGGCCGGCGTCCGGGTCCGGGACGAGTCGAAGGTCGTCTGGCTCTCCCAGACCACCCTCTCGGTGGACGAGACCATGGCCACCGTCGGCGAGCTGAAGAAGCGCTTCCCGCTGCTGGTCAGCCCGCCCAGCGACGACATCTGCTACGCCACCCAGAACCGCCAGGTCGCCGTCAAGCAGCTGGCGCCCGAGGCGGACCTGCTGATCGTGGTGGGCTCCAAGAACTCCTCCAACTCCGTCCGTCTGGTCGAGGTCGGTCTGGAGTACGGGGCCAAGGCCGCCCACCTGGTGGACTTCGCCGACGAGATCCAGGAGTCCTGGCTGGAGGGCGTCACCACGGTCGGCCTGACCAGCGGCGCCTCGGTGCCGGAGATCCTGGTCGACGGCGTGCTCTCCTGGCTCGCCGAGCGCGGCTACGCCGACGTGGAGACGGTCAAGACCGCCGAGGAGCACCTGATCTTCTCGCTGCCCAAGGAGCTCCGCCGCGACCTGCGCGCCGAGGCCGCGGGCAAGCTGTAGCCGGACGCGGATGCCCGGTGCCCCTGCGGGGTACCGGGCTCTCTGCTGTGCGGGGCCGTCCGGCCTCTCGTAGCTTTGTGCACAGGCCTGTGGACAAGGGTTTCGGCGGAGGGTGATCGTCATGACGGCGGTATTCGGCGTGGACATCGGCGGTTCGGGCATCAAGGGCGCCCCCGTCGACCTGGGCCGGGGGGAGCTCACCCAGGAGCGGTACAAGGTCCTCACCCCGCAGCCCTCCGCCCCCGGGGCCGTGGTCGCCGCCGTGTGCGAGGTGGTGCGCCAGTTCGACCATCAGGGCCCGGTCGGGCTGACCTTCCCCGGTGTGGTGGTGAACGGGCACACCAGGACGGCGGCCAACGTCGACAAGGGCTGGATCGGCCTGGACGCCGAGGGCCTGTTCCGGGAGGCGCTGGGCCTGCCGGCCACCGTGCTGAACGACGCGGACGCGGCCGGGTACGCCGAGACCGTCCACGGCGCCGGCCGCGACCAGGGGGGCGTGGTCCTGGTCCTCACCTTCGGCACCGGCATCGGCAGCGCCCTGTTCGTGGACGGCACACTGGTGCCCAACACCGAGCTGGGCCACCTCGAACTGCGCGGCAAGGACGCCGAGCGGCGGGCCTCCTCGGCGGCCAAGGAACGGCACGGGCTGACCTGGGAGGAGTGGGCGGTCCGGGTCGACGAGTACCTCGACGCGGTGGAGATGCTGTTCTCGCCGCAGCTGGTCGTGATCGGCGGCGGGGTGAGCCGCAAGCACGAGAAGTTCCTGCCGCTGCTGCGCGCGCGGGAGGCGCGGATCGTCCCGGCGGAGCTGCGCAACGACGCCGGGATCGTCGGAGCGGCCATGGCGGCGGCCCGGGCGTCCGGCTGACGGACGGTCCGGCCGGCGGTGGGTCCGGCGCCGGGCGGGCCCGCGGTACCGGCCGGTGGACCGTGGCGATCCACGGCCGCAGGAGTGGAAGGTCGGACCGGCCGACTTCCCACTCCTCAGCGCGCGCGGTGGATCCGCCGCTGGGCCACGAACCGGGCGAGGACGATCGCCGCCGCCAGGCCGGTGCCGGAGAAGAGCCAGCCGGCCCGCAGCGCCAGACCCGTCGCCAGCGCCACCACCTGGGCCGTCGTGCCCGTGGACGTGACCGGGCCGAACAGCAGCAGGGCGACGGCGAAGCCGATCGGCCCGCTGATCGGGGCGGCCGGCAGGTCGGCGAAGCGCACCCGGACGGCCAGCTGGAAGCAGATCACCAGGTAGCCGATGCCGAACAGCGGGCCGAGACCGCCGAACACCAGCCGGTCCAGGCCCGCCACGGCGACGGTCGCGACCAGGGCGGCCACCCCGGTGCCGATCGCCGTCAGCCGGGTCGGCCGGCCGTTGCGCTGCCGGCCGTAGACGCGGCCCTCGGCCGGCCGCTCGCCACGGGCGGCGAGCGGCAGACGCAGCCGGAGCCGGGGCCCGCCGGAGCGGCTCGGGGCGGGGACGCCGGCCACGGGGCGTAGCCGGGAGGGGGAGGGGGCGGGCGCTCCGGCGGTCTCGGGGGCCCGTTTGGGCCCGGGGACGGCGGCCCTGGCCGCGTTGCTCGGCGGTCGGCGTCTGGGCCCTGGCGGCTGGGTTCGGATGCTCTGCTCCACCCACCCAACGTACGGTCCGATCATCGCCACACTGTGTAATGGTTGTTCGAGGCTTCGTCCGTGTCTTCGGACGGAGTACTCGTGTGATCGTCGATCAACTCGGCCAGGGGGATTCATGACCAGCGATTTCACCAGCGATCTCACCGGCGGTTTCGGCTTCGAGCGGCTGCACCACGTCCAGCTCGACATCCCGGCCGGCGCGGAGGACGAATGCCGCGCGTTCTGGCGGGACGTGCTCGGCATGACGGAGGTGACCAAGCCGCCGGTGCTGGCCGCGCGCGGCGGCTGCTGGTTCCGGGGCGGCGGGGTGGAGGTGCACCTGGGCGTGGCGGCGGAGTTCCGGCCCGCCCGCAAGGGGCACCCGGGCCTCCAGGTGCGCGGGCTGGACGCGCTCGCCGAGCGGCTGGCGGCCCACGGCCATGACGTCGTCTGGGACGGTGACCTGCCCGGCTACCGGCGGTTCCACTCCAGCGACCGGCTGGGCAACCGCCTGGAGTTCCTGGAGCCGCTGCTGGCGGCGCCGGCGGCCTGACCGGCTGCCCGTAGACTGGGGGATCGGCCCGCACGGTGCCGACCCAACTCCTCCAAGCCCACGGGACTGCGCTTCATGTCGCTCACGATCGGAATCGTCGGCCTGCCGAACGTCGGCAAGTCGACCCTGTTCAACGCCCTGACCAAGAACGACGTGCTGGCGGCCAACTACCCGTTCGCCACCATCGAGCCGAACGTGGGCGTCGTCGGTGTCCCGGACGCCCGGCTGGGCAAGCTCGCCGAGATCTTCGGCTCGCAGCGGATCCTGCCGGCGACGGTCGACTTCGTCGACATCGCGGGCATCGTGCGCGGCGCCAGCGAGGGCGAGGGGCTGGGCAACAAGTTCCTCGCCAACATCCGTGAGTCGGACGCGATCTGCCAGGTCGTGCGCGCCTTCACCGACCCGGACGTGGTGCACGTGGACGGCAAGGTGTCGCCCAAGGACGACATCGAGACCATCCACACCGAGCTGATCCTGGCCGACCTCCAGACCGTCGAGAAGGTGCTGCCCCGGCTCCAGAAGGAGGCGCGCCTGAAGAAGGACACCGCCCCCGTGCTGGCCGCCGCCGAGGCCGCGCAGGCGATCCTGGAGACCGGCAAGACCCTCTTCGAGGCCGGCTTCGACACCGCCCCGATCCGCGAGCTGCACCTGCTGACCGCCAAGCCCTTCCTCTACGTCTTCAACGTCGACGAGGACGAGCTGGCCGACGAGGACTTCAAGAACGCCCAGCGCGCGCTGGTCGCCCCGGCCGAGGCGATCTTCCTCAACGCCAAGATCGAGTCCGAGCTGATCGAGCTGGACGACGCCGAGGCGCTGGAGCTCCTCCAGTCCATGGGCCAGGACGAGCCCGGCCTGGCCACCCTCGCCCGGGTCGGCTTCGACACCCTGGGCCTGCAGACCTACCTCACGGCCGGCCCCAAGGAGGCCCGCGCCTGGACCATCAAGAAGGGCGCCACCGCCCCCGAGGCCGCCGGTGTGATCCACACCGACTTCCAGAAGGGCTTCATCAAGGCCGAGGTCATCTCCTTCGCCGACCTGGTCGAGACCGGCTCCATCGCCGAGGCCCGCGCCAAGGGCAAGGCCCGCATCGAGGGCAAGGAATACACCATGCAGGACGGCGACGTGGTGGAGTTCCGCTTCAACGTGTGACGATGTGCATACTTTGCGCTAGATGACCTGTCAACTGTGCAGGTCAGATGGGGCCCACTCTCTCGGGGGGTGGGCCCCTTGCTTGTTCCCGTGCTGACTTGGTGCTGGCTTCTCCGGGTCGGCATCGCGCTGAATGCCTCACTGGTCATCGCCGTGAGTGGTACGTTATTCGGTACCACTCTCGAAGGGTTTCCTGCCATGTCCATCACTGCGAGCGAGGCCCGCAAGGATCTCTTCCCGCTCATCAAGAAAGTCAATGACGATCACGAGGCCATCGAGATCGTCTCCAAGCACGGGAATGCCGTCCTCGTATCCGCCGAGGACTACGCCGCCCTGCGCGAGGGCTCCTATCTGCTGCGCTCGCCCGCCAATGCCCGCCGCCTGCTCAAGGCGTACGAAAACGCTCTCGGTCGCATCAACCTCGCCGAGCGCGAACTGGTCGACCCCGATGCGGCGGATGCGGGGCAGGGCGCCGCGTGAGGCTCGTCTTCGAGGATCAGGGCTGGGAGGACTACACGTCCTGGCTCAAGAGCGACCGCAAGATGCTCGCCCGGATCAACAAGCTCATTGAGGACGCCTGCCGTGATCCCTTCGCCGGGATCGGCAAGCCCGAGCCGCTGAAGTACCACCTGGCCGGCGCCTGGTCACGGCGGATCGACGACGAGCATCGCCTCGTCTACCTGGTCACGGATGAGGAGATCATCATCCTCGCTGCTCGCTATCACTACTGATCGTCCTCTGGCGAAGGTCGTCCCACCGTGCTGATTTCGTGCTGACTTAGGTCGCTGGAATCGACGTTTCCACAGGTCGGAGCTCTGTACTCAACGTTCCGCTTCAACGTGTGACCGGGTTAATGTCCTAAGTTAACTTGATCTGTCAAATGCACAGGTCGGGCGAGGCTTGCCTCTCTTGAGGCAAGCCTCGATTTCTTTTCCGTGCCGACCTGGTGCTGAGATTCGGGGCGGATCACTGCGGTGCGCCGTCCTGGAGCGGCAGGCGGGCGGCTTCCCGAGTATCGGGCCGGGGGTCGTCCTGTCGCGCCTCGGCCGCCGACCCTCAGCTTGTCGTTTTACCTCCGGTGATCGGCTTGAGGTTGTTCGATCTGGTCACCCACATGGGGATCTGCCGGACACGGCGACGACCTCCGTTTCAC
>NZ_JBIVMI010000038.1:0-73110 GCF_044753005.1 Kitasatospora sp. NPDC088548 | reverse complement strand
TTCCTTCAGGCCGCCTTCCAGCGGGCCCTCCGGGCGCTTCGTTCTTTCGTGTTCTCAGCTTATCAGATGTTTTCCGCTCCGTTTTCCGGAGTTTCGTTTATCTGATTGGCTTTCGCCTTTCGGCGCTCCCGAACTCTATCAGAGTTTCTCGGGCCACTTTCCGCTCCCGAATTCCATTCGAAAGCTTCCGGCCGTCCCGTGGGGCAACCCGGAGAACGTTACGCACCGGGCCGCCCCACGTCAAACCGGGCAGTGGAGGGGTCAGACCTCGACCACGACCGGCAGGATCATCGGCCGGCGGCGGTAGTTGTCCGCCACCCACTTGCCGATGGTCCGGCGGACCAGCTGCTGGACCTGGCGGACCTCCAGGACGCCGTCGCCGGCCGAACGCTCCAGGGCCTCCTGGAGCTTGGCGACGACCGGGCCGAACGCGTTGTCGTCGATACCGGAGCCGCGGGCCTGGATGGTCGGGCCGCTCACCATCTTGCCGTTGGCGGAGTCGACCACCACGAAGACGGAGATGAAGCCCTCCTCGCCGAGGATCCTGCGGTCCTTGAGCGAGGCCTCGGTGATGTCACCGACCGAGGAACCGTCCACGTAGACGTAGCCGGCCTGCACCTTGCCGACGATCCGGGCGACGCCGCCCTCCAGGTCGACGCAGACACCGTCCTCGGCGATGACCGTGCGGTTGCGCGGCACACCGGTCGCCATGCCGAGGTCGGCCGCGGCCCGCAGGTGGCGCCATTCGCCGTGGACCGGCATCAGGTTCCGCGGCTTGCAGATGTTGAAGAAGTACAGCAGCTCGCCGGCCGAGGCGTGGCCCGAGACGTGCACCTTGGCGTTGCCCTTGTGCACGACCTTGGCGCCCCAGCGGGTCAGGCCGTTGATCACCCGGTACACGGCGTTCTCGTTGCCCGGGATCAGCGACGAGGCCAGGACGACGGTGTCGCCCTCGACGATGCGGATCTGGTGGTCGCGGTTGGCCATCCGGGACAGCGCGGCCATCGGCTCGCCCTGCGAGCCGGTGCACACCAGCACGACCTCCTTGTCCGGCAGGTCGTCCAGGGTCTTCACGTCGACGATCAGGTTGCCCGGCACCTTCAGGTAACCGAGCTCCCGCGCGATGCCCATGTTGCGGACCATCGAGCGGCCGACGAAGGCCACCTTGCGCTTGTACTCGTGCGCGGCGTCCAGCACCTGCTGGATGCGGTGCACGTGGCTGGCGAAGGAGGCGACGATGATGCGCTTGTCCGCGTTCGCGAAAACGTTTCGCAGCGCGACCGAGATGTCGCGCTCGTGCGGGATGAAGCCGGGGACCTCGGCGTTGGTGGAGTCCACCAGCAGCAGGTCCATGCCCTCCTCGGCCAGCTTGGCGAAGGTTGGCAGGTCGGTGAGGCGGCCGTCGAGCGGCAGCTGGTCCATCTTGAAGTCACCGGTGGCGACGACCATGCCGGCCGGCGTCCGCACGGCGACGGCCAGCGCGTCCGGGATGGAGTGGTTGACCGCGATGAACTCGCAGTCGAACGGGCCGATGCGCTCGCGCTGGCCCTCCTTCACCTCCAGCACGTACGGCCGGATGCGGTGCTCGGTGAGCTTGGCCTCGATCAGGGCGAGGGTCAGCTTCGAACCGATCAGCGGGATGTCCGGGTTCTCCCGGAGCAGGAACGGGACGGCACCGATGTGGTCCTCGTGCCCGTGGGTCAGGACGATGCCGTCGATCTTGTCGAGACGGTCCCGGATGTAGCTGAAGTCCGGCAGGATCAGGTCGACGCCGGGCTGCTCGTCCTCGGGGAAGAGGACACCGCAGTCGACGATGAGAATGCGGTCCCCGTATTCGAAGACCGTCATGTTGCGGCCGATCTCGCCGAGGCCGCCGAGCGGAGTGATGCGGAGGGCGCCCTCCTTGAGTGCGGGGGGCGCGCCGAGTTCGGGGTGCGGGTGGCTCAAAAGACTCTCCTCACGACGCACGCCATATGCCCGGGGTCCTCCCCCTGGAGACATATGGCGTGTGTACTCAGTGTCGGTTTCCTACTGGGTCGGTGCTCTCACGCCTTCGTCCGGTTCAGCGGCAGACCCCGAGAGGTCCGGCGAGCCGGGGCGCGCACGTCTGTGTCTGTTACAGGTGTACCCCGCCGGCGGCGAGATCCTTCTTCAATCGCACGATCTCCTCGGCGGTCGCCCCCACCAGCGGCAGCCGCAGCGGCCCGGCCGGCAGGCCCTGGAGCTCCAGCGCGGCCTTGGTGAGGATGACACCCTGCGTGCGGAACATACCGCTGAAGACCGGGAGCAGGCCCTGGTGGATCGCCGTGGCCTTGGCCACATCGCCGCCCAGGAAGGCCTCGATCATGCTGCGCAGCTCGCCGGCGACGACATGCCCGACCACGCTGACCACACCGACGGCTCCGACGGACAGCAGCGGCAGGTTGAGGACGTCGTCCCCGGAGTACCAGGCAAGGTCGGAACGGGCGATGGCCCAGGCAGCGGCGCCGAGGTCGCCCTTGGCGTCCTTGTTGGCGACGATCCGCGGGTGCTCACCGAGCCGGACCAGCGTCTCGTGGGCGAGCGCGACGCCGCTGCGGCCGGGGATGTCGTAGAGCATGACCGGCAGGCCGGTGGCGTCGGCGATGTGCGTGGTGTGCCGGTACAGACCCTCCTGCGGGGGCTTGCTGTAGTACGGCGTGACGACCAGCAGGCCGTGCGCTCCGGCGGCCTCGGCCTGGCGGGCCAGCTCCGCGCTGTGGTGGGTGTCGTTGGTGCCGACACCGGCCACCACGTGGGCCCGGTCCCCCACGGCCTCCACCACGGCGCGGACGAGCTGGGCCTTCTCGGCGTCGCTGGTGGTCGGGGACTCACCGGTGGTGCCGTTGACGACGAGTCCGTCGTTGCCGGAGTCGACGAGGTGCGCGGCGAGGCGCTGGGCGCCGTCGAGGTCGAGACCGCCGTCGGCGGTGAACGGAGTCACCATCGCGGTCAGGACCCGGCCGAAAGGCGTCTGGGGGGTGGAGGTCGGAGCCATGCGTCCAAAGCTACTCGTAGGCGGTGGGGCGGTACCCATGCCGGTCCAGGGTTCGGACAGGTGTAGCACTCAGGGCGGCGGGAGAATGGGATCCCGGTGCTGCATGCTCGGGGGTTCAAGCAGCACCGGAATCCGTGTCACGAGCGTAGGGAGCGGCTAGAAAAGCCGCAATCCAGACATTCTGGACAAGCCGTCCATATGCCTGTCGTCCCAGCTCAGGGGGCGACTCGGCCGTGCTTCTCAAAGGCCGCATGGGTGAGCGGCATGAGCCGTGCCCACTGCTCCTCCATCCGCTCGGCGACCATCTCGATCTCGCGCTGCGGGAAGGACGGCACGCTGGCGTTCTCCTTCTTCGTCCGCAGCGACAGGAAGTGCATCAGCGAGCGGGCGTTGCAGGTCGCGTACATCGACGAGAACAGACCGACCGGCAGCACCGCCCGGGCCACCTCGCGGGCGACGCCGGCCGCCAGCATCTCCTGGTAGCGGCGGTACGCCTCGCGGTACGCCGCCTCCATCGCCCCGGTGACGGTCCGGTGCTGCTCCGGGGTGCCCTCGACGAACTCGTAGCGGCCCGGCCGGCCCTGCTGGACCAGCCTGCGTTCCTCGCCCGGCACGTAGAAGACCGGCTGCAGCTCGCGGTAGCGGCCGGACTCCTCGTTGTACGACCAGCCGCTGCGGTGGCGGTGAAACTCCCGGAAGACGAAGATCGGCGCGCTGATGAAGAAGGTCATCGAGTTGTGCTCGAACGGCGTGCCGTGCCGGTCCCGCATCAGGTAGTTGATCAGACCCGTGGACTTCTCCGGGTCCTGCTGCAGCGCCTCCAGGGACTGCTCCCCCGCCGTCGAGACCCGCGCCGCCCAGATGACGTCCGAGTCGGCGGCGGCGCTGCGGACCAGTTCCACCGTGACGTCGCTGCGGAACTGCGGGGCGGTGCCCACTTCGTCGCTCACGCGAGAATCCTCCAGAGTTCGGGTACGTGCCGGCCGACAGCCTAGCCCGCGGGGATCGGCGCACTGGCCGCGCCGTGAAGCCGGATGGCGTGCGCCATCGTCTTGCGGGCGCGCGGGGTGTCGCCGGCGTCGGCGTACGCCACGGCGAGGCGGAACCAGACCCGCCAGTCGCCGGGCGCCGCCTCCGCCTCCGCCTGGCGGCGGGTGAACACCTCGTCGGCCGAGGCCCGGTCGATCCGTCCCCCGGCCGTGCGCCGCAGCTCGTCCACCGGCAGGCCGCCCTCGGCCTCCAGCTCCCGGGCGAGCCGCTCACTGGCCCGGCCGAAGCGGACGGTCTGCCGCAGGAACCAGACACCGATCAGCGGGATGACGAAGGCGCAGAGCCCGATGCCGATGCCGAGCGGCTTGCCGGTGGCGATCAGCTGCAGACCCTCGCCGACGCAGATCAGGGCGACCAGCAGCAGCACGGCGGCGAGCACGAAGAAGCCGGTACGCGAGGTCATGCGGCGCTCCAAGCGGTGATCACGGTCACAGGTCCAGGAAGTGTTCGAGGCCGAGGGTGAGCCCCGGCGTCTCCACCACCTTGCGCACCCCGAGCAGGATGCCCGGCATGAAGCTGCTGTGGTGCAGCGAGTCGTGCCGGATGGTGAGGGTCTCGCCGGTGTCGCCGAACATCACCTGCTGGTGGGCGAGCAGCCCGCGCAGCCGGACGGCGTGCACCGGCACCCCGTCCACGTCGGCGCCGCGGGCGCCCGGCAGGCTGTGGGTGGTCGGGTCCTGCTGGCGCGGCCGGCCCGCCTCGGCCCGGGCGGCCGCGATCAGCTGGGCGGTGCGGGTGGCGGTGCCGCTGGGCGCGTCGGCCTTGCGGTCGTGGTGCAGCTCGACCACCTCGACCGACTCGAAGTACTTGGCGGCCGTCTGGGCGAACTTCATGCCGAGCACCGCGCCGATGGAGAAGTTCGGTGCGATCAGCAGGCCCAGCTCCGGTGCCTCGTCCAGCCAGCCGCGGACGGTGGCCAGCCGCTCGTCCGTCCAGCCGGTGGTGCCGGTGACCACGTGGATGCCGTGGTGCAGGCAGTAGTCGAGATTGCCCATCACCGAGTCGGGGTGGGTCAGCTCGACCACGGCCTGCGCACCGGCGTCGGTGAGCTCGGAGAGCTTCGACTCCCGGCCGAGGGTGGCGACCAGTTCCATGTCCGGGGCGGCCTCGACGGCCTTGACGGCCTCCGAGCCGATCCGGCCCCTGGCACCGATCACGGCGACACGCAGCGTCATGACGAACTTCCCTTCAGACCAGTGGGACCAGCAAGAGCAACACGACCGGCGGCGCCGGTCAGACCAGCAGGTCGGCGAGCCGGGCGGCCCGCTTGTCGCTGACCGGGCCGATCAGCGCCAGCGACGGCCGGTACGCGCCCAGCACATCACGGGCCACCGCGTGGACGTCGTCCAGGGTCACGGCCGCGATCTTCGCCAGTATGTCGTCCACCGACAGATGGTGGCCGTAGCTCAGCTCGGCCTTGCCGATCCGGTTCATCAGCGAGCCGGTGTCCTCCATGCCGAGCACGGTGGAACCGGAGATCTGCCCGATCGCCCGCTGCAGCTCCTCCTCGGTGATGCCCTCGGCGACCACCTTGGCGAGCTCCTCGCGGCAGATCCGCAGCACCTCCTCGACCCGCTTGGGCTGGCAGCCCGCGTAGATGCCGAACAGGCCGCTGTCCGCGTACGACGAGGAGTACGAGTACACCGAGTACGCCAGGCCGCGCTTCTCCCGGACCTCCTGGAACAGCCGCGAGCTCATCCCGCCGCCGAGGGCCGCGTTGAGCACGCCCATCGCCCAGCGGCGCTCGTCGTGCCGGGGCACCCCGGGCACGCCCAGCACCAGATGGGCCTGCTCGGTGCTGCGGTTGAGCACCTCGATCCGGCCGGCCGTCCGCAGCGCCTTGACCCCGCGCCGGGCCTCGGCGGGCGCGGCCGTGGAGCGGGCCAGCATCGGCGCGAAGGCCCGCTCGACCTGCCGGACCACCTTGCGGTGGTCCAGGTTGCCGGCCGCGGAGACCACCAGCTGCTCGGGCCGGTAGCGGCGCTGGAAGAAGCCGGCGATCTGGTCGCGGGTCAGCCCCCGGACGGTCTCCTGGGTGCCGAGGATCGGGCGGCCCAGCGGGCCGTCGCCGAAGATCACCTTGGCGAAGAGGTCGTGCACCACGTCGCCCGGGTCGTCCTCGGCCATCGCCATCTCCTCGAGGATGACGCCGCGCTCGGCCTCCACGTCCTCCGGGCGGATCAGCGAACCGGTGAGCATGTCGCAGACCACGTCGATGGCCAGCGGCAGGTCGGTGTCCAGGACCCGGGCGTAGTAGCAGGTGTTCTCCTTCGCGGTGAAGGCGTTCATCTCGCCGCCGACCGCGTCCAGGGCCGCCGAGATGTCCAGCGCGCTGCGCCGCTCGGTGCCCTTGAAGAGCAGGTGCTCCAGGTAGTGGGTGGCGCCGTTGAGCTGCGGGGTCTCGTCCCGCGAACCGACGCCGACCCAGATACCGAAGGTCGCGGAGCGCACCGTCGGCAGGGTTTCGGTGACGACCCGCAGGCCGCCGGGGAGGACGGTGCGGCGCACCGTGCCGGCGCCGTCCACGCCCTTGAGCAGGGTCCGGGTGGTGCCGGGGCGCTGCTTCGCCGCCGAGGCCTGAGCCACGGGGTGTACCTCCGTAGAAAGCATGTGCAACAACAGGGTGCGGCCCGCACGCCGACGTGGCGTGCGGGCCGCGGGGTCAACTAGCGGCGCTTCACTCGGAAGCGGCCTCGCCGTCCTCTTCGCCCTCGACCACCGGGATCAGGGAGAGCTTGCCGCGCGGGTCGATCTCGGCGATCTCGACCTGGACCTTGGCGCCGACGCCGAGCACGTCCTCGACGTTCTCCACTCGCTTGCCACCGGCGAGCTTGCGGATCTGCGAGATGTGCAGCAGGCCGTCCTTGCCCGGCATGAGCGAGACGAACGCGCCGAACGTCGTGGTCTTGACCACGGTGCCCAGGTAGCGCTCGCCGACCTCCGGCATGGTCGGGTTGGCGATCTGGTTGATCGTCGTACGGGCAGCCTCCGCCGAGGGACCGTCGACCGCACCGATGTAGATGGTGCCGTCGTCCTCGATGGTGATGTCCGCGCCGGTGTCCTCCTGGATCTGGTTGATCATCTTGCCCTTGGGGCCGATGACCTCACCGATCTTGTCCACCGGGATCTTGATGGTGATGATGCGCGGCGCGTTCGGCGACATCTCGTCGGGCGCGTCGATGGCCTCGTTCATCACGTCGAGGATGTGCAGACGCGCGTCCTTGGCCTGCTTCAGCGCGGCGGCCAGCACCGACGCCGGGATGCCGTTGAGCTTGGTGTCCAGCTGCAGGGCGGTGATGAAGTTGCGGGTACCGGCGACCTTGAAGTCCATGTCGCCGTACGCGTCCTCGGCGCCCAGGATGTCGGTCAGCGCGACGTAGTGGGTCTCACCGTCGATCTCCTGCGAGATCAGGCCCATGGCGATACCGGCGACGGCGGCCTTCAGCGGCACACCGGCGTTCAGCAGCGACATGGTCGAGGCGCAGACCGAGCCCATCGAGGTGGAGCCGTTGGAGCTCAGCGCCTCGGAGACCTGGCGGATCGCGTAGGGGAACTCCTCGCGGGTCGGCAGCACGGGCAGGATCGCCCGCTCCGCCAGCGCGCCGTGGCCGATCTCGCGGCGCTTGGGCGAGCCCACGCGGCCGGTCTCGCCGACCGAGTACGGCGGGAAGTTGTAGTTGTGCATGTAGCGGCGACGCGTCTCCGGGGAGAGCGTGTCCAGCTGCTGCTCCATGCGCAGCATGTTCAGCGTGGTGACACCCAGGATCTGGGTCTCGCCGCGCTCGAACAGGGCCGAGCCGTGAACGCGCGGGATGGCCTCGACCTCGGCGGCCAGGGTGCGGATGTCGGTGACACCGCGGCCGTCGATGCGGATCTTGTCCTTGATGACGCGCTCGCGGACGATCTTCTTGGTCAGCGCGTTGTAGGCGGCGCTGATCTCCTTCTCGCGGCCCTCGAACTCCGGCAGCAGCTTCTCGGCGGCCAGCGCCTTGACGCGGTCCAGCTCGTTGTTGCGCTCCTGCTTGCCCGGGATGGTGAGGGCCTGGGCCAGCTCGTCCTTCACGGCGGAGGTCAGCGCGGCGAGCACGTCGTCCTGGTAGTCCAGGAAGACCGGGAACTCGCCGGTCGGCTTGGCGGCCTGGGCGGCCAGCTGGGCCTGCGCGGCGCAGAGCACCTTGATGAACGGCTTGGCGGCGTCCAGACCGGCGGCGACGACGTCCTCGGTGGGCGCCTCGGCGCCGCCCTCGACCAGCTTGATGGTCTTGTCGGTGGCCTCGGCCTCGACCATCATGATCGCGACATCGCCGTCCGGCAGGACGCGACCGGCGACGACCATGTCGAAGACGGCCGACTCCAGCTCGCTGTGGGTCGGGAAGGCCACCCACTGGCCCTTGATCAGCGCGACGCGGACGCCACCGATCGGGCCGGAGAACGGCAGGCCCGCCAGCTGGGTGGAGGCGGAGGCGGCGTTGATGGCCACCACGTCGTACAGGTGGTCCGGGTTGAGCGCCATGATCGTGCAGACGACCTGGACCTCGTTGCGCAGGCCCTTGACGAAGGACGGGCGCAGCGGGCGGTCGATCAGGCGGCAGGTGAGGATGGCGTCCTCGGAGGGCCGGCCCTCACGACGGAAGAACGAGCCGGGGATCCGGCCCGCGGCGTACATCCGCTCCTCGACGTCCACGGTCAGCGGGAAGAAGTCGAAGTGCTCCTTCGGCTGCTTCGACGCGCTGGTGGCCGACAGCACCATGGTGTCGTCGTCGAGGTAGGCCACGGCCGAGCCGGCGGCCTGACGGGCCAGGCGGCCGGTCTCGAAGCGGATGGTACGGGTGCCGAAGGAACCGTTGTCGATCACGGCCTCGGCATAGAACACGTTCTCTTCCACCTGGAAGATCTCCTCTTTCGTACGTCTCCGGGAGAGCGTCCCCGCGCATGGCCCGCTGGTGGCCCTGGACAGTCCGGGCCGGTCTTCGATCGAAGCCTCCGGTGGGCCCCGCTCGGTCTGCGGGGCTTCCGGCGGCCACTACCGAGGACCGGCGCCTCTCGGCTGCCAGGCCTGGACGGGCGGTCCGCGTCTGGACGCTCTCTCGGATGCGGGCGGCTTCCGTTTGAAGCCTTCGGCCCGCGGGGGGTCGGGTCTCTGCTCGGGTGGCGCTCGTCGGCGCCATCACCCGGCATGCCCACAACCCTACGGTGCAATCCTCGGCCACCTGGGGAGGTCGGCGCGAGTTGTTATCTCCGACCACGGGCCGTGGCCCGCGGCATACGCGCGAAGGGCGGCTCCCCGGTGTGGGGAGCCGCCCCGAGCGGCGGTCTTAGCGGGCGCCACCGGCGGCACCGCGGCGGATGCCCAGGCGGTCGACGAGCGTACGGAAGCGCTCGATGTCCTTCTTGGCCAGGTACTGCAGCAGGCGGCGACGCTGGCCGACCAGGATCAGCAGGCCGCGGCGCGAGTGGTGGTCGTGCTTGTGGGTCTTGAGGTGCTCGGTCAGGTCCGAGATACGGCGGGAGAGCATGGCCACCTGAACCTCGGGGGAGCCGGTGTCGCCCTCCTTCTGGCCGAACTCGGCGATGATCTGCTTCTTGACGTCAGAGGCGAGAGCCACTGCAACTCCTTAACAGGTGATACCGAGCGGTCCTGGTCTACGGCACAGGACTCTTGAAGAACTCGGTGTCGTAACGCGGGCGCCGCCTGCTGCCACCGGCCTGGGGCCGGGTACAAGGCTGCGCTCGGAGGCCAAGCGTACCAGTGCCGTTCGCCCGGCCGGTCAGCCGGTCGCTCCGCGCACCAGGTGGTAGATGTCGAGGACGGCCAGGGCGAGCGGCACCAGGGCCATCAGGGTGAGGCTGTCGACCAGGTCCAGGATGCGTCCCCAGAAGGGTGAGACGCCGAGCCGGGGCACCACCAGGGCGATGGCGGTGAGCAGGGCGGCGCCGGCCGCGATCGAGGCGGCCAGCCAGATGGTGCGCAGGTCGACGTCGGTGGAGCCGGCGGCCTTCAGGATGAACAGCGAGGTGTGCAGCGACAGCCCGATGATCAGCAGCGACAGGCCGAGCAGGCCCGCGATGGTGAGGCTGAAGACCTGCGCGGTGTAGCGGAACAGGCGGGCGCGCAGCATGGTGGCGAGGCCGAGGGCCAGCGCCAGCAGCTGGGGGAAGAGCTCGTCGGTGAAGCCGAGCACCGCGCAGGCGCCGACGATCACCGCGGCGCAGCCGCCGACCAGGCCGACCAGCACCTCGTGGCCGCGGCGGGCCTGGTGGGCGATCCGCTCGTACTGGACGGCCTCCGCGCGGCCGGCCTCCTCGTCGTAGTCGCGGCTGCGGGTGCGGGTCTGGCCGGGGGCGCTGAAGCCGACGGGCAGCCGGGCGAAGCGGGCGGAGAGACCGGGCAGGAAGCCGATCACGGCGACGGCGGCCACGCCGGTGACGGCGGCGACGTGGCCGGCCGGGGTGCCGGGCAGCAGGACGGCGGCGAAGGTCGCCAGGGCACCGGCGGCGGCCAGGAAGGCGGCGGCGACGAACAGCGCGTCCTTCTCCGGCAGCAGTCCGGCCAGCAGGACGGCGACCACCAGGACGGCGACGCAGCCGGTGAGGAACTGGAGCCGGCCGGGGCCGTCCCACGGGTGGGCGACGGCGATGACGCCGCTGCCGCCGATCATGGCGTGCGGCAGGGCGCCGAGGCCGAGCGCGAGGGCGGCGTAGGCGTCCTGGTAGACCCGGGCGCGGACGCCGGCGAGCGCGGTGAGCACCACGGCGGTGACGCCGGAGAGGACGCCGGGCAGGCCGTGCATGTCGTGGCGCAGGTCGGAGAACCAGAGCGCGAAGCCGAGCAGGGCGAGCAGCACACCGGCGCCGATCAGGCCGAAGGCCCGCATCAGCTCGGGGCTCCAGAAGCGGCGGTCGGCCTCGACGGCGGTGGCGATGGCGTCGGCGACGTCGTCGTAGACGGCCGGCGGCAGCGACTCCGCGAAGGGGCGCAGGCTGAGCAGGTCGCCGTCGCGGACCTGCTGGGCCGCGAGCGGCAGGCCGCTGTCCAGCACGGTGCCGTCGCGGCGGACCAGGTGGAAGCCGGTCGGGACGCCGTCGGGCTGGGTCTGGCCGGAGAGGCGCAGCACCTCGGGGTAGATGTCCGCGAGCGGGACGTCCTCGGGCAGGGCGACGTCGATCCGGCTGTTCGGGGCGACGACGGTGACCCGGCAGAATCCGGTCGTGGCGGAAGTGCTCATGGGCACCCCTCGATCGCTCGACGCACTGGGCGCTCCCCCTTGTTGACGGTGCCGCGGCTTCGGGCGGCGGTCGGTCTGGCTGCTGCGCGGGCGCCGGCCGGTGGAACTGGCTCGTTCCGGCCGCGAGTTGGCGCGGCGTTACCCTACCCGCTCCGTTCGTGCGCGGTACCGCTCAGGGCCGGTGGGGTAGGGCCGGTACGGGCCCCGGGGGTGACCAGTAGGATCGGCCCCTGCGCACGGCGACGGGGACAGGGGCCGCGCTCCTCCCCGGATGCCTGCGGTCGGCGAAGCGGGGGCGGCGTCACACGGGGCGCCCTCACCCGTACGTATTTCCAGTTGCGTGAGGGCTGATGCCGAAGTGAACGAGCGAACCGTTCTGGGCCGTGCGGTGGGGTGCGTATGAGCGTGATCACGGTCAAGCGGCCCGCCCGGGCCTATCCGCCCGCGGTGCCGGACGAGCCGGTGGAGCTGGTCAGCCCGCCCGAACTGCCCAGGGCGGGCGGCGAGGACTGGGTGATGAGCATTCTGCCGATGCTCGGTATGGGCGGTTCGGCGGTGTTCTTCTTCTCGCCCGGCGCGCAGGCCCCTATGAAGATCATGGGCGGTCTGATGATCGTCTCGACGGTCGGCATGGCGCTGGCGCAGATCGTCCGGGCGCGCAAGGGCGGTTCGACGGCCACCGCCGACGAGCGGCGCGACTACCTCAAGTACCTGCAGCAGATGCGCCGCCAGGTCCGCCGCACCGCCGAACGGCAGCGCGGCGCGCAGCTGTTCCTGAACCCGGAGCCGGACCAGCTCTGGTCGATCGTCGCGGACGGCCGCCGGCTGTGGGAGCGCCGCACCGGGGACGCCGACTTCGCGCAGATCAGGGTCGGCCGGGGGCCGGTGCAGCTGTCCACGCCGCTGGTGGCGCCGCAGACCGCGCCGATGGACGAGCTGGAGCCGCTCTCCGCGGCCGCGATGCACACCTTCCTGAAGGCCCACGGGACCTTGCAGGACCTGCCGTTGGCGGTCTCGCTGCGCGCCTTTTACCACATCACGGTCTGCGGCGACCCGGACACCGTGTACGGCAACGTCCGGGCGATGATCGCCCAGATGACGACCCTGCACTCGCCGGACGACCTGCTGGTGACGGTGGCCGCGGCGCCGGGCGCGGTGGAGGAGTGGGAGTGGACCAAGTGGCTCCCGCACAACCAGCACCGCAAGGAGGGCGACGGGGCCGGCTCGCGGCGGCTGATCGCCACCGGCCTCGGTGAGCTGGAGGACCTGCTCCAGGACGAACTGGCCGGCCGTCAGCGCTTCGTGCGCGACGCCGCGCCGGCACCGGACCAGCCGCACGTCATCGTCGTGATGGACGGCGCCTCGGTACCGCCCGACTCGCTGCTGGCCGGCCCGGAGGGCGTGCACGGGGTCACCATCATCGAGGTGGTCCCGGGCGATCTGGACGAGCCGACCGGCCATCTGATCGTCACCGTCACGCCGGAGGAGCTGGTGCTGCGCTCGGTCTCGGGTGCGACGTACGCCGGCCGGCCGGACACCCTCTCGACCTGGCAGTCCGAGGCCCTGGCCCGGCAGTTGGCGCCGTACCGGATCTCGGCCGGGGGCGACGACGAGCCGCTGCTGTCCAACCTGGACTTCACGGATCTGATGAACTCTGGCGACCCGGGCTCGTTCGACGTGACCCGCAGCTGGCGGCCGCGCGCGCAGCACGAGCGGCTGCGGGTACCGATCGGGGTCGGCGCCGGCGGCGAGCACGTCTACCTGGACATCAAGGAGGCCGCGCTGGAGGGCATGGGCCCGCACGGCCTGTGCGTCGGCGCGACCGGCTCCGGCAAGTCGGAGCTGCTGCGGACGCTGGTGCTGGGCCTGGCGATGTCGCACTCCTCCGAGGTGCTGAACTTCGTCCTCGCGGACTTCAAGGGCGGTGCGACCTTCGCCGGCATGGCGGACATGCCGCACACCTCGGCCGTGATCACCAACCTGGAGGGCGAACTCACCCTGGTCGACCGCATGCGCGACGCGATCGAGGGCGAGATGAACCGCCGCCAGGAGCTGCTGCGTTCGGCGGGCAACTACGCCAACCTGAACGAGTACGAGCGGGCCCGCGCGGCGGGCGCGGCGCTGGCCCCGCTGCCGTCCCTGGTCCTGATCATCGACGAGTTCTCCGAACTGCTCACCGCCAAGCCGGACTTCATCGACATGTTCATCCAGATCGGCCGGATCGGCCGGTCGCTGGGTGTGCACCTGCTGCTCGCCTCGCAGCGGCTGGAGGAGGGCAAGCTGCGCGGCCTCGACACCTATCTCTCGTACCGGATCGGCCTGCGCACCTTCTCGGCGGCGGAGTCCCGGGCGGCGATCGGGGTGCCGGACGCGTACCACCTGCCACCGGTGCCGGGGGTGGGCTACCTCAAGTTCGGCACCGATGTGATGGACCGCTTCAAGGCCGCGTACGTCTCCGGGCCGTACCGCGCCCCGGGGCAGCAGCGCTCCACCGGCGGCCGGCTGGTGACGGCGCAGCCGGTGCGGTTCACCGCGGCCGAGGTGCCGGTGGCGGAGCCGCTGGTGCGGGAGGTGGAGCCGGAGACCGAGGAGCAGGACGACGCGCTGGTCGACACCGTGCTGGACGTGTTCGTGCAGCGGATGGCGGGCCAGGGGCCGGCCGCCCACCAGGTGTGGCTGCCGCCGCTGGACGAGGCGCCGAGCGTGGACGAGCTGCTGCCGCCGTTGCAGGCGACCACCGAGCGCGGTCTGACCTCGCCCGGGTTCGGGGCGCTGGGCCGGCTGAACGTGCCGATCGGCATCGTCGACAAGCCGCGCGACCAGCGGCGCGAGGTGCTGCACCAGGACTACGCGGGGGCGGCCGGCCACGGTCTGATCGTGGGTGGTCCGCGTTCGGGCAAGTCGACCGTGGTGCGGACCACGGTGGCCGCGTTCGCGCTCACCCACACCCCGCTGGAGGCGCAGTTCTACCTGCTGGACTTCGGCGGCGGCGGCTTCCAGACGCTGCAGGACCTGCCGCACGTCGGCGGGGTGGCCGGGCGGCTGGACGGCGAGAAGGTCCGCCGGATGATCAGCGAGGTGCACGGGGTGCTCAACCGGCGCGAGGAGCTGTTCCGCGCGACCGGGATCGACGGCATCGCGACCTACCGCGTCCGCCGGGCCGGCGGGCAGCTGCCGGACGAGCGGTTCGGCGACGTCTTCCTGGTGATCGACGGCTGGAACACCTTCAAGCAGGAGTTCGAGATGCTGGAGCCGGTGATCGGGGACATCGCCCAGCGCGGTCTCGGGTACGGCGTCCACCTGATCGTCACGGCGGCCCGCTACGCCGAGGTCCGCCCGGCCCTGAAGGACCTGCTGCAGAACCGGACCGAGCTGAAGCTCGGTGACGCGATGGAGTCCGAGGTGGACCGCCGGGTGGCGCAGAACGTGCCGGCCGTCCCGGGGCGCGGGGTGACCGCGGGCAAGCTGCACTTCCTGTCCGGTCTGCCGCGGCTGGACGGCTCGCACACCGTGGACGACCTCCAGGAGGGGGTGGCCGGCCTGGTCGCCGCGGTCAACGCGGCCTGGACCGGCCCGCGCGCGCCGCAGGTCCGGATGCTGCCGACGGTGCTGGACGGCTTCTCGCTGCCGAAGGGCTTCGAGCACCCGGAGCGCGGGATCGCGTTCGGCGTGGACGAGGTGGAGCTGGCGCCGGCGTTCGTCAACTTCGAGACCGATCCGCTGTTCATCGTCTTCGGCGACACCGAGTCCGGTAAGTCCGCGCTGCTGCGGATGCTGGTCAAGCAGATCACCGAGCGGTACACCCCGGAGCAGGCCGGCATCGTGGTCGGCGACTACCGGCGGGCGCTGCTCGGCGCGGTGCCACCGGAGTACCTGGTGGAGTACGCGGCGGCGCAGCCGGCCATGACCAGCATCGTGGAGATGCTGCGCGGGGCCTGCGCACGCCGTCTGCCGGGCCCGGACGTGACCGCCGAGCAGCTGCGCAACCGCAGCTGGTACAGCGGCAAGGACATGTTCGTGATCGTGGACGACTACGAGCTGGTGGCGACCGGCTCGGGCAACCCGCTGGCGCCGCTGGCCGAGTTCCTGCCGTTCGCCCGCGACATCGGCCTGCGGGTGGTCATCGCGCGCAGCGCGGGCGGCGCCGGACGCTCGCTGTACGAGCCGGTGATGCAGCGGATGCGGGAGCTGGGCGGCCAGGGCGTGATCCTGTCCGGCAACAAGGACGAGGGCGCGCTGCTCGGCACGGTCAAGCCGCAGCCGCTGCCGCCGGGCCGGGGGGTGTACGTGTCGCGCCGGATCAGCAGCGGGCAGATGGTGCAGACGGGCTGGCTGCCGTCGGCGTAGGACGGGCCGCCGTCCGCCGCGCCGCCTCGCGCGGCGGTCACGGAGGGTGATTGAAGGGGTCGGGTTCGGAGGAGCCCGGCCCCTTCGGCGTCCCGGCTACTGAAACGTTACCTAGATCTTTACGGCGTGTCGCTGCGGTTCCCGTTGCGGCCTGGGAGGACGGCGGACACGGGAGGGGCGCCTGGGCAGTCGCTGCCACACCCCACCCCAGCCTTTGAATGGGCGCTTGCAACACTCCGTTCACCTTGGATTCAGGCACGGTGCGGCGAAAGTAACAAGTCGGACATGCATGACAATGACCGTGAGTGATCATCAGATCGCATGTTTATGCCGCTTGCCGCAACGGATTCCGAAGCAATTCCGCCATTGACGCAATCAATACGGCCAAGGTTCCATGGCGGCCAGGGAGCGTTCAGAACCAGGACCCAGAGCAGCCAGCCGGCGGAGGCGATACCGCTCCCTCTCCAGGACCGCACAGAGCCGATCGGAAGCCACATGACCGACACGCTTCGCCCACCACTCGCCGTAGCCCCCGCTGCGGCGACCGAGGGCGCAACCGCCTCCCCCCAGAAGCTCAAGCGCTCGATCGGCGTCGTGGGCGGCACCCTGCTCACGCTGTCCTGTGTCACCCCGGCCTCCACGCTCTTCGTGATCGTCCCGGAGCTGTTCTCCAGCATCGGCAGCGCCACCGCCCTGGCCATCGCGATCGGCTCGGTGCTCTGTATCGCCGTCGCCTTCTGCTACTCCGAGCTCGGCACCCTGATCCCCAGCGCCGGCGGCGAGTACGCGATGGTCGGCACCCTGGCCGGGCGACTGGCCGGCTGGCTGGTCTTCGTGCTCTCGCTGATCGTGGTGATGATCGTCCCCTCGGTGATCGCCCTGGGCACGGCCGACTACCTCGCCCCGGTGCTGCACGTCGACAAGGCGATCGCGGGCGCCGCGGTGATGCTGGCCGCCACCCTGGCCGGTCTGCTGGACCTGCGGGCCAACGCCTGGATCACCGGCATCTTCCTGGTCCTGGAGGTCATCGCCGCCGGTGTCGTCTCGGTGCTCGGCTTCGCCCACGCCAACGGCGACGCGCCCAGCCTGCTGCACGGCGTGGTCGCCGGCGAGGGCGGCGCCACCACCACGGTGAGCATCGGCGCCATCATCGGCGCACTCGGCATCGCGCTCTTCATCACCCAGGGCTTCTCCACCGCGGTCTACCTCTCCGAGGAGCTGGAGAACCCGCGCCGCAACGTCTCCCGCACGGTGCTGTGGACGCTCGGCATCTCCGCCGCCGTCCTCCTGATCCCGGTCGCCGCCATCACCATGGGCGCCCCCGACCTGGCCACCCTCAGCTCCGGTGACATCTCCGGCATGGTCACGGCCTGGAGCAACTCCGCCGTCGGCACCTTCATCAGCCTCTGCGTGGCGCTGGCCATCATCAACGCCGGCATCGTCATGGTGATCCAGAACTCCCGGGTGCTGTTCGCCTCCGCCCGTGACAAGGCCTGGCCCGAGCCGGTCAACAAGGCCTTCGGCACCCTGGGCCGGTTCGGCTCCCCGTGGGTCGCCACCCTCGCCGTCGGCCTCCCCGGCGCCGCCCTCTGCTTCGTCCCGGGCGAGCTGCTCAGCAACATCACCGGCGTCGCCGTCACCGGGATGTACCTGCTGGTCGCGATCGCCGCGCTGCTCTCCCGCCGCGCCCACCACAAGCACGCCGCCGCCTGGCGGATGCCGCTGTGGCCGGCCGTCCCGGTGGTGCTGATCGCGCTGCTGGTCTACATCATCACCCAGCTGGACACCGAACCCCTGCTGTGGACCGGCGGCATCACCGCCGCCGCCACCCTCTACTGGCTGTTCTACCTGCGCCCCCGGCAGGACAGCCACTGGGTGATCAGCCTCCCCGAGGACGAGCAGCAGGCCTGAGACCCCACCCCTCCCCCACACGGCAGTGCCCCGGGCTCCCCCTGGCCCGGGGCACTGCCGTCTCCTACGGCGTGGTCACTTCCTGAGCTTCCACTGCGCACTGGTGGCGATCGCCCTGAGCTGGTCGAGGGTCAGTACGCCCGCGGTCCGACCGCCCTTGGCGGGGCCGGAACCGAGGGTGACCATGACCCGCAGGCCGCCCGGGTGGAGGGTGTCCACCATCGGCTGGGCCGAGCCCGCCTTGGCGGAACCAGGGCCGTACTCGACCACCTTCGTCCCGTCGGGCAGCGTGGTCGCGTCCTTGAACAGCTCCCCCAGCTGCGTGTCGCCGGCCTGCTTCGACCAGTTCTCGACCTTCAGGATCACCGGGCCGGTCGTGGTCCCGCTGCTCACCTGGAAGGTGGCGTAGATCTGGCTGCCGTCGCGGGCGGTCACGCGCGCCCCGGCGGGCAGCAGCCCGGCGAAGACGGCCTCGCGGTCCTCCAGCGAGAGGCCCGTGTCCAGCGGCTCGGTGTCGACCCCGTCGTACTGGACCGCCGCGACGATCCGGTCCCAGGACTTGTCAGTGGCCACGGACTTCAGCTGGTCGAGGCCGAGCGGCGGATTGCGGCGGCTGTCCGGCGCCCCCTTCTCCTGCGGCGAGTTCCACTCGCTCACCAGGATCTCCCGGCCGTCCGGCCCGGCCAGCTGCGCCAGCCACTGCTTGGTGTCGGCCCGGTGATCGGGGTACTCGTAGCCCTGGCTGAGCAGCAGCCGGGAACCGTCCGGCAGGACGGTGACGGCGCAGGAGTCGAGCCGGGCGGTCTTGAGGTCGGCCGGGCAGGTGCGCGGCTGCGACTGGCCCTTGCGGTGCTTCTGAATCGCGACCGAGATCAAGGACTTGCCCTGACCGTCGTCGAAAACCAGGTCCGCGGCCGCGAAGGTGCCGTTGCCCGGTCCGCTGCTGTCGTCGGTACCCCGCCCGGAACCGTTGGACACCGTCCCCTTCGGCAGCAGCGCCTTGAAGGTGGCCAGCACCTCGTCCCCGGTGATCACCGGCGGTTCGGCGGTCGCGGAGCCGGACGGCGTCGGGGAGGCGGAGCCCGTACCGCCTCCGGTCCCGGTGCCGCTGCCGGCCGCCGGCTCGGCGGCCGCGGTGAGCACCGTGCCGGCCGGGGAGTTCCCGGCGGAGCCGGAGAGGTACACCGCGCCGGTGGCCACCACGGCCAGGGCGGCCGTACCGCTCACCACCGCGGCGGCCGAGCGGCGGCGCCAGCGGCGGCGGCCACGGTCCAGGCCGCCGGAGACCAGCGGGGCCTGCTCGGTGCGGAAGCCTTCACCGGTACGGGTGAGGGCGTAGACGACGTCGTCTTCGAATCTGTCCTGCTCGGACATGGGTGATCACCGCTTCTTTCGGTCACGGGGTCGGTCGGTGGCGGAGCTCGGGCACTCAGCGGGCTCAGCGGGATCTACGGACTCAACGGGCCCGGTCGGCTCAGCGGGCGGCCAGCTCCGCGAACGAGTCGCCGAGCAGGCCGCGCAGCCGGGACAGCGCGCGGGAGGTACGGGTGCGCACCGCGCCGGAGGAGCACCGCAGCACCTCGGCGGTCTCCTCGACGCTGCGGTCCTCCCAGTAGCGCAGCACCAGCACCGCCCGGTCCTTGGCCGGCAGCCGGGCGAGCGCGCCGAGCAGCGTCAGCCGCAGCGTGCTGTCCGCCTCGCGCACCTCCGGTTCGGGGAGGTCACCGGTGGGGCGCTCGGTGCTGGAGCGGCGGCGCTGCTGGGCGAGAAAGGTGCGCACCATCACGGTGTGGGCGTACGCCCCGGGATTGACGATCCGGTCCCGTCCGCCGGTCCACGCGCTGCGGCGCCAGAGGACATACATCCGGCCGAGGGCCTCCTGGACGAGGTCCTCCGCGTGGTGGGTGTCTCCGCTGGTCAGCAGGCAGGCCGAGCGGTACAGATGACCGGTCCGGCCCGACACGAGTTCCAGGAACTCCGCGTCCTTGGCCTGCCGTGTGGCGCCGATCCGCCGCATCCGTCCTGTCCCCCCGCCGACTGTCACTGACATCTTTTGGATGCGGTGAGCGGGGCCGGATGTTACAGACGGATCCGGATGGGTTTTCGAACGGCTCCCGGGTCAGTCCCCGGGGCTCCGACGGCGGTCCCTGAGCACCACGCCACCGCCGATGAGCAGCGCGACGAGCAGGCCTCCGACGGCCAGTACATAGGTCGCGGTGCGGCCGTCGCGGTCGGCCTGGGTCTCGCCGAGGCCGACCGGCCGCGGCACGATCGGGGCGGCGGCCAGCTCGACGGGGGTGTCCTCGGAAGCCTTCTCCGGTGCCACCTCGGGCGCCTTGGTGACGGCCTTCAGCGGGTCCACCACGCCCCAGCCGATGAAGCGGTTCGGGCCGTGCTCGGTGCGCTGCGCGGTCTGCTCGATCCAGGCGCGGACCTGCCGGGCCTTCCACTTCGGGTGGGCGCCGATCAGCAGCGCGGCGAGCCCGGACACGTACGGGGCGGCGAAGCTGGTGCCGTTGTCGACGCACTGGCCGCCCTTGGGGACGGTCGAGAGCATGTCGACACCGGGCGCGGCGACCTTCACGAACTCGCCGTACTGCGAGAAGCCCGCGCGCTCGTTGTTGCGGTCGGAGGCGCCGACGGCGAGCACGGTCGGGAAGGCCCCGGGATAGGTGTCGCCCTCCTTGCCGTCGTTGCCGGTCGAGGCGACGACCACGGCCTCCTTCGCCTCGGCGGCGTCGATGGCGGCCTTCAGCTCCGGATAGCCGGCGAAGGCCGTGCCGCCGGCGCCGCGCACGTCCTGCGAGATGTTGATGACCCTGGCACCGGCCTGCAGCGCCTTGTAGATCGCCTCGACGAGGGTGGAGACGTCGCCGCTGCCCTCGCTGTCGTTCTGACGGATCGACAGGATGGTCGCGCCGGGGGCCAGCCCGACGAAGCCGGTCCGGTCGCTGCGGGCGGCGGCGACGATGCCGGCCACCTTGGTGCCGTGGCCGACCGGGTCCTCCCTGCCGGTGCCGAGGACGGTGCCCTTCTCCTTGTCCTTCAGCAGCGAACCCCCGTCGACGACCTTGCCGGCCAGCTGCGGGTTCTGGTCGTCCACCCCGGTGTCGATCACCGCGACGGTGACGCCCGCGCCCGTGGTCTGCCCGCCCTGCCAGACCTCGTCGAGCACCACGCGCTGCAGCGCCCACGGCACGACCTGCACATTGGGCGCGGGGTTGGGGCAGTCGCCGGCGGCGGCCAGACCGGGCTGGGGTGCGTCGGCGGACGCCGGGGCGGCCAGCGGACCGCCCAGCACCGTGAGCGCGGCCAGCGTCGCGGCCGCCTTCCGGTATCTGACTCCGGACACCCTGCCACCCCTCATGTCGTCCACCCGTGATCGCGTGCCAGGGGCGGGTGCCCGGATGCCGGGCACCCGCCCCTCGCGGCGGAGTCGCTCACCGCCCCGGCCGGGGCAGGACCCTCGTCAGCCCCAGAGGCCGGCGTTGCTCCGCTCGGTGGCGTTGTAGCTGTCCGCGGCCTTGTCCAGCGAGCCGGCGATCTGGGTCAGGACCTGCTGCAGGTGCGTGGCGCGCTGGTCCCACTTCGCCTGGTGGGCCTGGTAGCCCTGCTGGGCCGCGCCCTCCCAGCTGGAGGCGATCTTGTTGACGCCGCTCTTCAGCTCCTCCAGCTGGCTCTCGATCCGCTTCGCGGTGGCGCGCACGTCGGCGCCGGCCTGCTTGACGGTTTCGAAGTTAACGAGAATGTGCGAGTCGGACACGATGTCTCCTTGTCGAGGATCCGGAGCACCCCGTCATCGACCGGGGCGCTCCGACGGATGGCCGGTCAGAGCGAGGAATCAGACCTTGCCGGCACTGAACTGGGCCTGCTGGTCCGCGTCGGTGGCCGAGTACTGCTTGGTCGTCAGCTCGATCGCGCTCTTGATCGCCCGCAGTGACTTGTTGAGCTCGACCGCGTCCTCGTTGAACTGCGCCTGGAGGCCCTTGTAGGCGGTGGCCGCCTGGCCCTGCCACCCGCCGGTGATGTTGGTCACCAGCTGGTCCAACGCGCGGATCTCGCCCTCGATCTGGCCGATGACCTGATCCATGTGCTTGGCGAACGCCAGCATCTCCTGAGCGGTCGTCTTGAACTGACCCATGCTCTACCGTCCCCCATGAGACAGACATTGTGTCCGGGGGGCCTTCCCGGCCCGCCCGTCGCATCACCCGTGTGATGCCCAGCAGCACTGTAGTCGGCACACGCAGCTCACCCAACCCCGGCCGGACGGCGGTTACCGGACCATGACACCGGACCGGGTCCGCCAATTCCCCTGCCGGGCAGGGCGGGTCAGGCGTTCTGCTGCTGCGCCGCGTTCCTGGCGTTGAGCGCCGGTCCGGCCGGCACCAGGTTCGACCACTCCCGGGGGACCGGCACGGGCTGCACGCCCTGGTAGCCGAGCCGGGCCTGGTTGCCGCCGGCCTCCTCCTGCGGCTGCGGCTGCTGCGGTGCCGCGGCCGGCGTACTGGGCGCCGTCGACGGCGCCTTGGGCGTGCCGCTCTGGCCGGGCTGCGCGGCCGTCCCGGCCTTGCCGCCGTCGCCGTTGGCGGGGACCGAGTAGCGCAGGCCGGTCTCGGTGATCAGGAAGTCGCTGCCGGAGCCGCCGGTCCCGTTGTCCAGCGCGCGGTAGAACAGGCCGTGACCGGGCGTCACATGGGCCGACCCGGCGCCGTTGCTGTACTGCGCCGGGTAATCCTGCCCCGCCCAGACGCTGCGCCGGGGCGTCTTGCCGTCCTCGGCGACCCCGTCGAAGGTGCTGCAGACGACCTTGCGCGCCCCGGCGGGCGCCTGCCAGTTGTTGGCCGGCGCGCCCGTCCTGAGCGGCCAGTCCTCGCCCGGGTTCTTCAGCCTGGTGCCGTTGCCGTACGTCGCGTGGTCGGCCGGGGTGAGCTCGTCGATCCGCGGCTGCTTGTCCTGGTCGAACTTGTAGAGGCCCTGGTACGCCGGGTTCTGACGGATCAACTGCGCCTCGAACGGCGTGACCAGGAACAACTGGGTCTTTCCGACGACGTAGTTGCGGTCGCCGTAACGCACCAGCCGACCGACCTTGCGGTCCGCCTGGTTCTCCAGCGCCACCGAGGAGTTGGGCGCCTGCGGCTCCGCGGCCACCCCCTCTACCTGCGGGAACTGGATCGCGCTGCCGGTCGCCAGGGTGTCCAGCCACTCCCGCTTCACCCGCTGCGGCTCCGCGTTGGGTCCGAAGATCGCCGTTATCAGCGACCTCTTCTCCTTGTCCTCCGTCTGGGTGCCACCGATGGCGTGCTTACGGCCCTGCGCGTCCACCAGGTAGATGTTCAGGGTGCTCTGCTTGAGCGGCGGCTCACCCGGGCCCGGCTGCGCGGCCACCTGCTGCTCGTCCTTCTGCTGCACCAGCAGCGCCTGGTCGGTGTCCAGGATCCGGTCCTTGGCCTCCAGCGCCGCGGCCTCGGCACCGGCCGCCACGAACACCGCCTGGTTGACGGTCTCCTGCTTGTCGTCCGAGCCGGGGCGGTCGCAGACCGACCACTTCATCGGCCTGCTCGCGTTGTCCTTGGTGGGCAACTTGTCCGGCGCGTACGGGATGCCGATCGTCGGACCGTGGTTGGGGTACTTGTCGAGGACCTCGTCGGCGACCACCACCACCTTCGCGTCCACCGGCAGCACCAGCCGCGCCGAGGACATGTTGAGCACCTGGTGGAGCCGCTTGGTCCGGCCGTCCGGATCGGTCAGCACCACGTACCGGGTGGTCGAACTCTTGCCCTGGACGACGTTCTTGCCGTCGTCCCAGTTCACCGGCGCACTCGGCTTGAAGACCCCCCAGACCCCGAACCCGCCGACCACCAGGGCCGCCACGACGACGCTCGGCAGGATCGCCTTGACCGGACGCGGCGCGTCCTCGTCACTTCCGCCGCCCCCGGGCAGCAGGAAGGCCCCGACCGTGCGCTTGCGCGCGAAGGTGTAGGCGTTCAGCTCGTCGCGGCGCGATGCCATGCTCGTCGTCTCCCCTGTCTGACCGACATACCCCGTGGTCCGCACCCGCCGGGCGAGAGCACCCTCGAACCCTCTACGATGCGGCAGCAGACGGTGAGTACGGTACGGGTACGGTTCGCGAACCGGCCAGCCGGGCCGCGACAACTGATCAGAGAGGGCCACTCGGGGGATGCCAAGCCAGACCGCTCCAGGAGGCCGCAGCACGGCACCGGGCAGGGGGGCGCGCCGCCCCGGCCACCGGGCGCAGCGCGAGCCGGGCCCGGCCACCGCGCCCGCGCCCGCCGACGGCCCCGGCGCCCCCGTCCCGGTACGGGTCCACCCCAGGCCCGGGCTGCTCGGCGGGCGGCTGAGGCTCCAGCAACTCGTGCTGGTCGAGGTCGCGGTGGCGCTCGTGGCGGTCGGATGGACGATCAGCAGGCCGGTCGCCGGCGCCTTCGGCGCGGTCGCGCTGGCGCTGGTCGTGCTCGCCGTCGTCCCGCTGCGCGGCCGCACCATCCCCGAGGCGCTGCGGGTGCGCGCCGCCCTGAAGGCCCGTCGGAAGCAGGCCCGCACCAGCACGCTCCCGGCCGGCACCGACCCGGCCCTCGCCCCGGCGCTGGAGCTGGAACCCGCGCTGCGCACCTGCACCCACGCCACCGAGACCGACCTCGGCGGCCGCCCGGTGCGCCGCGAGACCGGCATGGTCGGCGACGGCACCTTCCTCAGCTCGGTGCTGCTCGTCCAGGCCAAGGACCAGCCGCTGCGCCCGGTGCGGACCGCGCTGCCGCTGCCGCTGGACGTGATCTGCTCGGCCCTGCGGGTGGACGACATCACGCTGGAGTCGGTCCAACTGGTCCAGCACACCCAGCCGGCGCCCGCGCCGCACCTGCCCGAACAGTCGCTGGCCACCCGCGCCTACCAGGAGCTCCCGGCCGGCACCACCACCCCCGGACTGCGGCTGACCTGGGTGGCGCTCAAGCTCGACCCCGAGCGGGCCGCCACCGCCGTCCGGGCCCGGGGCGGTGGCGAGGAGGGCGCCCGCAAGGCCCTCCAGCGGGTCACCGACCAGCTGGCCGGCCGGCTCAACAGCGCCGGTTTCCACGCGACCGTGCTGGACGAACGCGAGCTGATCGCCGCACTCTCCATCTCCACCTGCGCCAACCCGCTCGCCGTGGCCGGACGACAGGGCACGGCGAGCGGCGGCGGCAGCGGCCGCCGGACCCAGGAGGGCAACCGGTTCTGGCGGATCGACGACCGCTGGCACAGCACCTACTGGATCTCCCGGTGGCCGCAGCTCAGCCGGCCGGGCGGCGCCCCCGGGCGGATCGCCGCCCCCGACCTGGTCAACCTGGTCACCGGCACCCCCGCGCTGGCCAGCACCTTCAGCCTGACCGCCGGGCACGGCACCGGCGGCTCGGTGACGATCAGCGGGCACGTCCGGCTGACCGGGCGCAGCGAGAGCGAGGTGGTCCAGGTCGGGCGGCTGGTGGAGGCGCGCGCGCAGGGCGTCGGCCTCGGCCTGTCCCGGCTCGACCTGGAGCAGGCCCCCGGCCTGCTCGCCACCCTGCCCCTGGGAGGGACCTCCTGATGGCGTACCAGACCTATCCCGTCCCCGGTCCGCAGCCCGGCGCCGAACAGCACCCGGTCCGGCCCCGCGTCCTGCCCGGCTTCGGGCTGCGCGGCCCGCGCCGGGAGAAGCACGTCCTGACCGCCGGGGACCTCGGTGCGCTCTCCTTCCCGGTCGGTGACGACGGGGTGGTGATCGGCGAGGACCCGCAGGGGCAGCCCGCCGTCCTCGGCCTGTTCCGGCCCACCGCGTACGACCTGGTCCTGGTCGGCGGGATCTGGACGGCGCAGGTCATCGCGTTGCGGGCGGCCGCCACCGGCGCCCGGGTCGCCGTCGAGACCGGCCGCGCGCAGCTGTGGGGCCCGATGGCGCAGGCCGCCGGCGGCGGGCAGCCGTGTGTGACGGTCCACCAGGTCGGCCGCCTCGGCCCGCAGGGCGCCTCGGTGGCCTCCCCGGTGCTGGTGGTGCGCGACCTCGGCGCCCGGCCGCCGCGCAGCCGGCTCTCCGCCGCGCCCTGGCAGACCACCCTGACCCTGCTGCCGTACCTGGGGCCCAACGCGGGCCGGGTGCTCAACTCCGCCGACCTGGTCGGGGTGCAGCGGGTCTCCCCGCAGGAGGCCGAGCTGATCGGCCGGGTGCTCTCGCTCGACCCGCAGGACGTCACCGCGCTGCCCGGCCTCGGCGAGGACCTGACGCTCTGGGCGACCCGGATGCGCCGTCAGTATGTGCGGACCGTCCCCGGGCCGGCCGAGCAGCAGGTCCTGGGCGCTCCGCGGCGGATGGACTGAGGCCGCGCGCCGGGGTCGCGGGCCCGGACCGGATGAGACTCCGCCTTCATCGGAAGGTGGCTCACGGCCTAGTCTTTGATGCGGCAACGGCACCGCGAAAGAGCGGCGGCGAACACGAGGGAGCCCTAGGTGAGCAGCGATCGGGACGGCGTCTACGTCGGCGACAACGCGGCGGAGGACGACGACGACTGGTCCGACACGCCTGACTACACTCCCCCGTCCTGGTACGTGCAGACGGAGTCCGCGGCGGCTCCGGCGGCCGAGCCCGCGAGCGGTGCCCCGACGGCGCCGGGGCCGGCGCCCGGGCCGCCGGGCGGGGCCGGCGCTCCGGCGGCGGGGGGCGGTCAGGCCGCGTCCGCGCCGGTGGCGGTGCCCGCGCCGGCGCCCGTCCCGGATCCCGTGCCCGCACCGGCTCCGGCGCCTGCCGCCGCCCCGGTACCGGCCGGGCCGGCCGCGCAGTTCGCCCTCCCGGCGGACGGTCCCGCCGCGCCGCCGGCCGCCGCTGTTCCGGCTCCGGCTCCCGCACCGGTGCCCGTGCCGGAGGCGGTCCCGGCCCCTGCCCCCGCGCCCGCGCCTCAGGTCGAGGCGCAGCAGGTCCCGTTCGCCACGCCGACGGCTCCCGCGCCGGCCCCGGCGCCCGCTCCGGAGCACCCGCAGGCCCCGGCCCAGCCCTGGCCGCCGACGGACCCCGCGGCGTACCAGCAGCCGGGCCCGGCCCAGCCGCCCGTCGCCCAACCGCCCGTCGCGCAGCCCCCGGCCCCGCAGCAGGCGCAGCCGTACGCCGACCCGTACGCCCCGCAGCCGTACCCGCAGCAGGCCTACCCGCAGCAGGCCCAGCCGCCGCAGCCGCACCCCCAGGACCAGCAGGCCCCGGCCTGGGCCACCCCGCAGGCCGCGGCCCCGCGGGCGCCCCAGGCTCCCGGCCCGCAGGCCGCCCCGGTCGACCCGCGCCAGGGCGGCTGGCCGCAGCCGGCCGCGTACCAGCAGCCGCTCCCGCACCAGCAGGCCCAGCCGCCGGGCCCGGGCCAGCCGTGGCAGCAGCAGTCCGGCGTCCCGCAGGCGCCCGCCGCGTTCCAGCAGTCCGCCGCCCCGCAGCAGGTCGCGCACGGCGCGCCGCTCGGCTACACCGCCGCCGTCGAGCTGTCCTCGGACCGCCTGCTGCGCAGCCAGCCGAAGCAGCAACGCCAGCAGCCGCGCTTCCAGTTCGGCGGCAAGGCCGCCGCGGCCGAGCGCAACCGCAAGCTGGAGATCATCCGCACCCCGGTGCTGAGCTGCTACCGGATCGCCGTGATCAGCCTCAAGGGCGGCGTCGGCAAGACCACGACCACCACCGCGCTGGGCGCGACCCTGGCCAGCGAGCGCCAGGACAAGGTGATCGCGATCGACGCCAACCCGGACGCCGGCACCCTCGGCCGCCGGGTCAAGCGCCAGACCGGCGCGACCATCCGCGACCTGGTGACGGCCATCCCGCACCTGCGCAGTTACATGGACATCCGTCAGTTCACCTCGCAGGACCTGAACTCGGGCCTGGAGATCCTGGCGAACGACGTCGACCCGGCCGTCTCGACGACCTTCAACGACTCGGACTACCGGCAGGTCATCGACGTCCTGGGCCGCCAGTACCCGATCATCCTGACCGACTCCGGCACCGGCCTGCTCTACAGCGCGATGCGCGGGGTGCTGGACCTGGCCGACCAGCTGATCATCGTCTCGACGCCGAGCGTGGACGGCGCCTCCAGCGCCTCGACCACCCTGGACTGGCTCTCCGCCCACGGCTACGCCGACCTGGTGCAGCGCAGCATCACGGTGGTGTCCGGGGTGCGCGAGACCAGCAAGATGATCAAGGTCGAGGACATCGTCGCGCACTTCCAGACCCGGTGCCGGGGCGTGGTCGTGGTCCCGTTCGACGAGAGCCTGGCGGCCGGCGCCGAGGTCAACCTCGACATGATGCGGCCCAAGGTCCGCGAGGCCTACTTCGACCTGGCCACCCTCGTCGGCGAGGACATCATCCGCGCCCACCAGGCCGCCGCCCAGCAGCAGGCCGGCTGGCAGCAGCAGGCCCAGCAGGGCACCGCGCCCTACCCGGGCCAGGCCCAGCCCTACCCGGACCCGCAGCAGCAGCCCTACCCGCAGCAGGCCCCGCCGCCGTACCAGCAGGCTCCCGGCGGCCACCAGGGCGGCGCGCCCGCGCCCGGCGCGCCGTGGGCCCCGCCGCCCCCGCCCGGTTACGGCTACCCGCAGCCGGGCGCACCGGGCGCACAGCCGCCCCAGCCGGGCTGGCAGCAGCAGCCCCCGCCGCCGCCCGTCGGCTACGGCTACCCGCCCGCCTGGCCCGCCGCCGGACCGGAGGGGCCCAGGCCCGACGACCGGCAGCCCCCGCCGCCCGCACCGCCCGCCGGATACGGCTACCCGCCGCCGCCCCAGCAGCCGCAGCAGTGACGCACGAGGGCCCGCCGACCGTACGGAACGGTCGGCGGGCCCTCTTGCGCGCCCGTACGACGGGCCGCGCCCGAAGCGCGTCGGTCAGAGCCCGTCGGTCAGCTCGCGGGCCTGCTTGACGTCGTCGGCCATCCGGTCCAGCAGCGCCTCGATGGAGTCGAACTTCTCCATCCCGCGCAGATAGGCGAGGAAGTCGACGGCCACGTGCAGCCCGTACAGGTCCAGGCCGACCCGGTCGATGGCGTAGGCCTCGACGGTGCGGGCGGTGCCGTCGAAGGTCGGGTTGGTACCCACCGAGATCGCGGCGGGCATCCGCTCCCCGTCGGCCGTCAGCCAGCCCGCGTAGACGCCGTCGGCCGGGACGGCGCTGTGCGGCACCGTCTCCACATTGGCCGTCGGGTAGCCCAGCTCGCGGCCGCGCTGCGCGCCGCGCACCACCACGCCCTCGACCCGGTGCGGGCGGCCCAGCACCTCACCCGCGCCGGCCATGTCGCCGGCCGCGACCAGCCGCCGGGTCAGCGTGGACGAGAACGGCTCGCCGTCCCCGGCCGTGCCGCGCACCTGGAGGTCGACGACCTCGACGTCGAAGCCGGCCGCCCGGCCCAGCTCGGCGAGGAGCGCCACGTCGCCGGCCGCCCGGTGCCCGAAACGGAAGTTCGGTCCCTCGATGACACCGCGCGCGTGCAGCGCGTCCACCAGCACCTGCTGGACGAAGGTCTCCGGGGCCTCCTGCGAGAACTCGGCGGTGAACGGCAGCACCAGGACGGCGTCCACCCCGAGCTCCTCGATCAGCTCGGCCCGGCGCGGCTGCGGGGCGAGCAGCGCCGGGTGGCTGCCCGGGCGGACGACCTCGCTCGGGTGCGGGTCGAAGGTGACCACGACCGAGCGGACCCCGAGCTCACGGGCGCGCCCGACCGCCCGGTTGATGATCAGCTGGTGCCCGCGGTGCACACCGTCGAACGAGCCGATGGTGACGACGCTGCGCCCCCAGTCGGCGGGGATCTCCTCCAGGCCACGCCAGCGCTGCACCCTGACCGCTCCTTGATCCGTACGGCGCGTACCTTCTGTACGCTCAAACGCTCAAAACCCGAACCCCTATAGCGTGCCATGCGCCTGCCCCTGGTTCGGCACCGGAATGCGGGTTGGGCGTACCGGCGGCTGTCCGGACCGCTGGGCGGTTGTGCGTTCGGCCTCGGCGGCGGCGTACCGCGGGTCACGGCCGGCCGCCACCAGGCCCCGCGTCCTGGCCGTCCGGGGCCCGCCGGGCGCGGCCGGGGCGCCGTCCGGCCACCGCGCCAGCAGCAGTGCGAAGGCCGCCGAGCGGCCGGCGCAGCGCACCAGCAGGTCGTCCGCCGCCGGCAGTGCGGCCGCCGCCCGGACCAGCACCGCCCGGGCCCGCTCCGGGCGCTCGGCCGCGCAGTGCTCGGCCAGCCGCTCCACGACGGCGGTCAGCACCACCGGGTCGCCCTCGGTGACCAGCAGGGTGTCCAGCAGTTCGCACCGCAGGGCGTCCGCGCCGGCCTCGGCGACGGGGGCCGACAGCACCTCCGCGAACGGCCGGCGGACGGCCGCCGCCGGAGCCGCCAGCGCGCTGCCGAGCAGCACCCGCAGCTCCAGCCGGGCGACCGGCCCGGCGGCGCCGCGCTCCAGCCGGCGGCCCAGGTAGTCCACCGCGATCGGCCCGGCCAGGGCCGGACGCTCCCTCAGCAGCCGGGCGGCCAGCTCGGCGCCCCGCCGGACGGCCAGCGGCGAGCGGGCGTCGGCCAGCACCCGCAGGGTTTCGGCGACCGCCGCGCCGGGCTCGGGCAGCCGGTCCGCGAGGGCGGCGAGGACGGCGTCCGGGTCGCTCTCCAGCGCCGGTGCCAGCGCCCGTGCGGTGAGAAAGGGGTCACCGCCGCTCCGGTAGCGGGCCAGGGCCGCCGGGAGGTGGGCGGCCCTGGTTCCGCCGTCCCGGACCAGCAGAGCGAGCGCGGCGCCGTGCAGGCCGGGCTCCTCCTCGCGGGCGAGCAGCGTCAGCGCGGTGAACCGCAGCAGCCGCTCCGCGGCGCCGTGCGCGTGCGGGGCGGCGCGCAGGGCGTGCACGGCGGCGGCGACGTGGCGGGCCGGGCGCCGGTCGTGGCTCCAGCGGTCCACCGCCCGGCAGAGCGCGGAGGGCTCCTCGGCGGCGAGGACGGTGAGCAGCGCGTCCGCCCTCGGGTGCGCGGCGTCGGCAAGGGCCTCCGTCAGATCGTCCAGCGCGAGGCTGCGGTGGGCGTACAGCAGGTCGTGGGCGAGGTCGGCGAGGGTGGTACCGGGGCGGGCGGGCAGGCCGTGCGGGTCGTCGAACCAGCCGCACAGGTGCGGGATCACGGCGGCCGGGTCGGTGCGCAGCCGGGCGGTCACCACGGCCAGGAACGGCTGCCCGGGTCCGTCCGCGGTGACCAGCCGGCGCAGCAGCTCCAGTTCGAGGCCGGCGGGCAGCCCGAGGCCGGTCCAGAACGCCGGGCCGAACCGGCCCAGGCCGTCCTCCGGCAGCCGTTCGAACCCGCCTGCGGCGGCGGCGTGTTCGGCGATCCGTCCGGCCAACTGGGCAAGCAGGGCGCGGTGTTCGGTGATGTCCGGGCTGGCCGCCAGCCCGGCTGCCAGCAACCGGCCCGCCCACCAGCCGGGTTCGCTGCCGGGCGGCCGGAGGTCCAGGGCCCGCCAGAGCCGGTGCAGCCAGGGGTCGAGGGCGGGCGCGCCCCAGGTCTCGGCCGGTCGCCGGAGCGCGGCCACCACCGGGCCGATCCGGTGCCGGGGGACGCCCGGGCCGCCGCCCGGCGGCCGGGTGTCCTCGGCCTCGCCCAGCAGCAGCCGCAGCGCCGCGTCCAGGTCCAGGTGCAGGCCCTGCAGCCAGTCGGACAGTTCGCCGTGCGCGAGCCGGTAGCCGGGACCGGCGGGCACGAACAGGCCCTCCGCCAGCACCGCCGTCGCCCAGCCGCCGGTGGTCGGGAACAGTTCCTCGAACGCCGCCCGGCCGAGGCCGCCCTGCTCCGCGCCGAGCATCCGCCGGGACGCCTCGTGCACCCGGCCGGCCACCGCCGCCGCCAGCCGCCGCACCCGGCCGTGCCCGGGGCCGGGCGGCCGGGCGCTGCCCCGCCGGTGGGCGCCCGGGCGGCGGAGGCCACCGTCCTCGGCGAGCCGCTGGGCCACCCGCAGGCAGCGCAGGTCGAGGTGGGCCGCGAACAGCTCGCCCCGGCGCACCGGCTGGCCGCGCAGGCCCTCCGCCCACAGCTCCCCGGCCAGCCGGACGGCCAGCGGGTGCCGGGCGTCCCCCGGGGAGAGCAGGCCGGGCGGCACCCCGTACCGCCGCCGCACCCGGTCGGCCGCCTCGGCGGGCAGCGGGCCCAGCGGGTGGACGGCCGGGGTGGCCGCCAACCCGCCCGAGGAATCCGGCACTTGGACGCCTGCCGGGACCGCCGCAAGCCGTTCCCAGGCCTCCTCCCCGCAGGCCGTCAGCAACCGCGCGCCGCAGGCCGTCAGCCACTCCCCCGCTGCCCGCAGCCAGGGGGCGCCGAGCGGGGCCGGGGCCTCCTCGGGACCGTCCAGAACCACCAGCAGCGGCCGCCCCGCCGCCGTGCAGAGCTCCGCCACGGCGGCCGGTCCCGGCGGCGGGGTGCCCAGCTCCGCCGCCGCCAGAGCCAGTGCGCGCTCCACCGCGTCGGCGAGTGAGGCGTCCTCGGCCCGCAGGTCGGCGCCGCGCAGCCAGAGCGTGGGCAGCGGGTGGGCGCCGTCGGCGCGGCGGACGGCGAGCGCGGCGAGTTCGGTGGTGCGGCCGCTGCCGGCCGGGCCGACCAGGGCGGTGACCGTCGCCGACGGCTCCTCCCCGGCCAGGCCGTCCGGACGGTCCACCCGGTCGGCGGCGAGGGCGGCCACCCGGCCCGGGCCGGCGCCGGCGGCCGCCAGCCGGGCGGCGGTCAGCCGCAGCACCCCGGCGAGGTTGAGCGCGGTGCCGTACGCCGGGACGCCGACCGCGTTCCGGGCCAGCGCCGCCAGCAGTTCCGGCGCGGGCTCCCCCGGCCCGCCGGTCGTGGGTACGGCCGGCAGCGCCCCGGCCCGGCCGGGGCCGCGCAGGGCGGGCGCGGCGAGGCCGACCACCGCGCCGCTGCGGGCGTCCAGCACCGGCGCCCCGGCCGGCACCAGCACGCCGTCGGCGGCCGGCACATCGAGCAGCAGTACCCCGCCGAGCAGGTGGAAGCCGCCCGGCCGGGCGTAGCCGGCGGCGGTGACCCCCAGGGCGTCGCAGCGCAGGGCCACCACCGTGTCGTCCCCGGTCAGCCCGGGCACCACCGGTTCGGGCCCGCCGCCCGCCGCCGCGACCGGCAGTGGCGGTACCGGCAGCCCGCCGACGGCGTCGGTGCGCAGCAGGGCGAGCCCGTGCCCGGGCAGCGGCAGGACGCTCTCCGGGCCGAGGACGCGGGTCTGGCCGCCGGGGGTGTGCAGGACGACCCGGTCGAGGCCCGCGACACTCTCGTGCGCGGTCAGGACGGTGCCCTGCGGGTCGACGACGAACCCCAGCCCGTGCAGCCGTCCGCCGAGGTCGCGGATCCGCAGCAGGTACCGCCCCGGATCGTCCGCCACCTCGTCGCCGTCCAGGAATCCCGGCATGCGCGCAGCCCTCCCCGCAGGGCCGGGCGGCCCGGGGGCGGACGCGTCACGGCGACCTGCTCGCCGCCGGGGAGCCTGCCCGCCGCAGGCGCGGCCCGACCGCGCCTGCGCCGTTCACCACCGGCGTTCACCTCGCGCGCTCCCCCGTGCGAGTGAACTTGGACGCGAATCCGCCTGCTGCGCGGCCCCGCCGGGTCAGCCCACGAAGACGGCGAGCGGCTTCGCCTGCCCGCCCTTCTCCTCCACCAGGGCCAGGAAGCGGTCGTCCGGCCCGAACACCGCGACCGGTCCGTCCACCCCCAGCCCGGGGGCCTTCAGCCGGGCACCGTGGGAGAGCAGCTCGGCCTGCTCGGCGTCGAGGTCCCAGCGCGGGAAGGCGGCCGCCGCGGCCGCGCCGATCGGCAGCACCTCCAGCCCCGTACCGCCGGTCACCCCTTCCTCCAACTGCTCCAGGGTCCGCGCCGACTCCACCCCGTACGGGCCGACCCTGGTGCGCCGCAGCGCGGTGAGGTGACCGCCGACGCCGAGCCCGGCGCCGAGATCGCGGGCCAGCGCCCGGATGTAGGTGCCGGAGGAGCACTCGACGGTGACGTCCAGGTCGACCACCGGCGTACCGTCCTCGGCGACGGCCGCCCGCCGCTCGTGCACGGTGAAGGAGTGGATCGTGGTCGGCCGGGCCGCCAGCTCGAACTCCTCGCCCTCGCGCACCCGCGCGTACGAACGCCTGCCGTCGATCTTGATCGCGCTGACCTTGGACGGCACCTGCATGATCTCGCCGGTGAGCGCGGCGATCCCGGCGTCGACGGCCTCCCCGGTCACACCGTCGGCCGGGACGGACGCGGTGACCTCGCCCTCCCGGTCGTCGGTGACGGTGGTCTGGCCGAGCCTGATGGTCGCCTCGTACGTCTTGGCGGTGAGCATCAGATGGCCGAGCAGCCGGGTGGCCCGCTCGACCCCGATGACCAGCACGCCGGTGGCCATCGGGTCCAGCGTGCCGGCGTGGCCGACCTTGCGGGTGCCGGCCAGCCACCGCAGTTTGGCGACCACCCCGTGCGAGGTGATGCCCTCCGGCTTGTCCACGATGACCAGGCCGTCGGGGCCGGTTCCCTTGCGCTTCATCTGTTCTTTTCTGTGAAGGCTCTACTGGAGGAAAGCTCTGCTGGAAGTGGTCAGCGGACGGGCCGCAGCGCGCCCCGGAACCGCTCGACCACGGCGGCCACGTCCTCCCGGGCGGTGAACCCGGCCGCGTAGGTGTGCCCGCCGCCGCCGAGCGCCGCGCAGGCGGCGGCGACGTCCACCGCGCCCTTGGAACGCGAGGAGCCGCGCAGCGTGCCGTCCGGGTCCTGCTTGAGCACCAGCGCCACCTCGGCCTCGGCCGGGCGTCGCAGGATGTCGATCAGGCCCTCGATCTCCTCGACGGTGACGCTGAAGAGCACCAGGTCCTGGTACGGCACCCAGGTCCACACCAGGCCCAGGCCGTCGGCCGCGTCGGGCTCGTAGACGGCCCGGTCGAGCGCGCCGGCGAGCACCTTGAGGTAGCCGAAGGAGGAGGTGTCCCACAGCTGCCGGGAGATCAGGTCGTGCCGGATCCCGGTGGCCAGCAGCCGGGCGGCGAATTCATGGGTGGCGGGCGTGGTGGCCCGGTACTTGAAGGAGCCGGTGTCGGTGGCGACGCCGGTGTAGAGGCAGGTGGCGAGGTCGTGGTCGAGCTCGACGCCGAGCCTGCCCAGCAGTTCGTCCACCAGGACGGCGGTGGCCGGCGCGGACGGGTCGATCAGCTGATGGGTACCGAAGCCGGGGTTCGAGGCGTGGTGGTCGATCACCACCAGCACGGGCGCGGCGAAGGCCTTGCCGTGCAGCAGCCCGAGCCGGCTCTCCGCGGCGACGTCGAAGCAGAGCACCAGCTCCGGGGTGTCGGGCACCTCGGAGGCCGGCACGATCAGCTCCTGGCCGGGCAGGAAGGCCAGCGACTCCGGCACGATCTGCGGGTCGTCGCCGAACGACACCCGCACCTCGTGACCGAGCCCGCGCAGCGCCAGGGCGGCCGCCAGGGCCGAGCCGAGCGCGTCACCGTCCGGGCAGATGTGGCAGATCAGGTCGATCGAGCGGGCCCGCCGGATCTCGGCGACCACCTGCTGCCAGACCAGCTCGAACCCGGGCGTCTCGGAGCGCGGCCCCGGAAGCACCGCGAGGGCACCCTCCACCGTGCTGGTGGATGACGCCCCCGTGGTTGCCGCTCCTGCCGCCGAACCGGCCTGCGCCGGCTCACCCGCCATGACTACTCGTCCTCGTCGTCACGCTCGGACGCCGGGACCTTGTACGGGTCCGCGCCGCCGGCGTAGGTCGCGCCCGCCGCGGTGGTGCGCACCGCGGCGTCGATGGCCCGGGCCCGGTCGAGCAGGTCGTCGATGTTCCGGGCGTTCTCCGGCAGGGCGTCCGCGACGAAGGTCAGCGACGGGGTGAAACGCACCCCGGTCTGCTTGCCGACCTCGGAGCGGAGCACGCCCTTGGCGCTCTCCAGCGCGGCGGCCGTGGCCTCGCGCTCGGTGTCGTCGCCGTAGACCGTGTAGAAGACGGTGGCCTCGCGCAGATCGCCGGTCACCCGGGTGTCAGTGATGGTCACGAACCCCAGCCGGGGGTCCTTGATCCGCCGTTCCAGGGTCTGGGCGACGACCACCTGGATGCGGTCGGCGAGCTTGCGCGCCCTTGCGGTGTCGGTCACGTTGCCTCCTCGTGCAGTGGGCCCGGTACCCGGGTGAGCTGCGCACCCGTCGGGGCCCACGCCCCAAAGTACCGGCCCGCGCCCAGCCTTGTGGGCGCTCTCGGTCCTGATCTGTGTGAGAACGGCGACTTCCGCCGCCGCGCACAGATCTCAGTCATCGTCGTCGCCGTGGTAGCGCCTCCTGGCGGAGAGCAACTGGACTTCGGGGCGGCCGGCGACCAACCGCTCACAGCTGTCCAGGATCTCGGTGACGTATCCGGCGTCGCCGGACACCACCGCCAGACCGATCTCGGCCCGGCGGTGCAGATCCTGGTTCCCGGTCTCGGCAGCGCACACGCTGTACTTGCGCTGCAGTTCGGCCACGATGGGCCGCACGATCGAACGCTTCTCCTTGAGCGAGTGGACGTCGCCCAGCAGCAGGTCGAAGGTGAGTGTTCCCACGAACATGTATGACAGGTCTCGCCGACCTGGAGGCCTCGGGGGCAGCCCTGAACCGGGCTGATACTGCTACATCTGACTACCCCGGACCCTACACAGCGAGACCGGGGCCGGTCGACGGAAATACCACCCGTCGACCGGCCCCGGCAGCCACTCGCCTACGCGCGCGGCTTCTCGCGCATCTCGTACGTCTCGATGACGTCGTCGACCTTGATGTCGTTGAACGACCCCAGGGTCACACCGGCCTCGAAGCCCTCGCGGACCTCGGTCGCGTCGTCCTTGAAGCGGCGCAGACCCTCGATGGTGAGGCTCTCCGCCACGACCTTGCCGTCGCGGATGAGGCGGGCCTTGGCGTTGCGGCGCAGCAGGCCCTCGCGGACCAGGACACCGGCGATGTTGCCGAACTTGGAGGAGCGGAACACCTCGCGGATCTCCGCGGAGCCGAGGCGCACCTCCTCGTACTCGGGCTTGAGCTTGCCCTTGAGGGCCGACTCGATCTCCTCGATCGCCTGGTAGATGACCGAGTAGTACCGGACGTCCACGCCTTCCTTGTCGGCCGCGGTACGCGCACGGCCTTCGGCGCGCACGTTGAAGCCGATGATGATGGCGTCCGAGCCCATCGCCAGGTCCACGTCGGACTCGGTGATGGCACCCACACCGCGGTGCAGGACCCGGAGTTCGACCTCCTCGCCCACGTCCAGCTTGACGAGGGCGTCCTCGAGGGCCTCGACCGAACCGGAGACGTCACCCTTGATGATGAGGTTGAGCTGCTCGATGGAGCCGGCGGCGATGGCCTTGTCCAGGTCCTCCAGGGACACCCGGACCCGACGCTGCGCGAAGGCGGCGTTGCGGTCGCGGGCCGAGCGCTTCTCGGCGATCTGACGGGCGGTGCGGTCCTCGTCGACGACGATGAAGCTGTCGCCGGCGCGGGGCACCGAGGTCAGACCGAGCAGCAGCACCGGACGGGACGGGCCCGCCTCGGCGAGGTTGTTGCCGTTCTCGTCGAGCATCGCGCGGACGCGGCCGTAGGCGTCGCCGACCACGATCGAGTCACCGACGCGGAGGGTACCGCGCTGCACGAGCACGGTCGCCATGGCGCCGCGGCCCTTGTCGAGGTGGGCTTCGATCGCAATACCCTGCGCGTCCTGGTCCGGGTTGGCCCGCAGGTCGAGCGAGGCATCGGCGGTCAGCACGACCGCCTCCAGCAGCTGGTCGATGTTCAGACCCTGGCGCGCGGAGATGTCGACGAACATGGTGTCGCCGCCGTACTCCTCGGCCACCAGACCGAACTCGGTCAGCTGACCGCGGACCTTGGTCGGGTCCGCGCCCTCGACGTCGATCTTGTTGACGGCGACCACGATCGGCACACCCGCGGCCTTGGCGTGGTTCAGCGCCTCGACCGTCTGCGGCATGACACCGTCGTTGGCCGCGACCACCAGGATCGCGATGTCGGTGGACTTGGCACCACGGGCACGCATGGCGGAGAACGCCTCGTGACCCGGGGTGTCGAGGAAGGTGATCGGACGCTCTTCGCCGTTGACGACGGTCGCGACCTGGTAGGCACCGATGTGCTGGGTGATGCCACCGGCCTCGCCGGCCACCACGTTGGACTTGCGGATGGCGTCCAGCAGGCGGGTCTTACCGTGGTCGACGTGACCCATGACGGTGACGACCGGCGGGCGCGGGGCCAGCTGGTCCTCGTCGCCCTCGTCGGCACCGAAGTCGATGTCGAACGACTCCAGCAGCTCGCGGTCCTCGTCGTCCCGGCTGACGATCTCCAGGATGAAGCCCATCTCGCCGGCCAGCAGCTCGAGGGTCGCGTCGGAGACCGACTGGGTCGCGGTGACCATCTCACCGAGGTTGAACATCACCGAGACGAGCGCGGCCGGGTTGGCGTTAATCTTCTCCGCGAAGTCCATCAGCGAGGCGCCGCTCGACAGGCGAACGGTCTGGCCGTTGCCGCGGGGCAGCATCACACCGCCGACGGACGGGGCCTGCATGGCCTCGTACTCCTGGCGCTTCGCCCGCTTCGACTTGCGACCGCGAGCCGGGCGACCGCCCGGGCCACGACCGAAGGCGCCCTGCGTGCCACCACGGGCACCCGGGCCGCCGGGACGGCCACTGAAGCCACCCGGACGCGGGCCGAAGCCACCGCCGCCACCCGGGGCACCGCCACCGGGACGCGGGCCGCCGAAGCCGCCACCGGCCGGACGCGAGCCCGGACCGGCCGGACGGCCGGCGAAGCCGGGACGGGCACCGCCCGGAGCACCCGGACGGCCGCCGGGGCCACCCGGACCACGGCCGCCGGGGCCGGGACGCGGGCCCGGAGCCGGACGCTGCGGCATCATGCCCGGGTTCGGGCGCGGCATGCCGGACGGGGTCGGGCCACCGGGGCGCGGACCGGCCGGACGGGGCATGCCGTCGGGACGCGGGGCACCACCGGGACGGGGGGCACCGGCGCCGGGGGCACCGGCCGGACGCGGACGGTCGCCACCCGGACGGGGGGCACCGGCACCGGGGGCACCGGCCGGACGCGGACGGTCACCGCCCGGACGCGGACGGTCGCCACCCTGCGCGCCGGGGGCACCGGCCGGACGCGGACGGTCGCCACCCGGACGCGCCGGACGGTCGCCGCCCTGCGCACCCGGGGCACCCGGGCGGGCACCGGGCGCACCCTGACGACGCTCGCCGGGGCGGGCCATACCGGTGGCACTGCCCGAGGTGAACGGGTTGTTGCCCGGACGCGGACCGGCCGGACGCGGGCCCGGACGGGCGCCACCGGCGGCAGGACCGGCCGCCGGACGCGGGGCCTGGGCGGCCGGACGCGCGGCGGGGGCGTCGCCGGCCGGAGCCGGCGAGGAGAACTCGGCCGCCGGAGCAGCCGGGGCCGCGGGCGCGGCAGCGGCGGGGCGAGCCGCCGGGCGCGGGCCCGGGGTCGGCGCCGCGGCGGGACGCGGGGTCGCGGCGGGCGCGGCCGGGGCGGCGGGAGCCGCGGCGGCCGGGGTGGGACGGGGGCCCGGGGTCGCGGCAGGGCGCGGACCCGGGGTCGGGGCACCCGGCTTGGGTGCGGCCGCGCCGGCGGCGGAGCCACCGGCGGGCTGGGGCGCCGCGGGCTTGCGCGGGCCCGGCTTGGCAGCGGAACCGCCACCGGTGGGGGCCACTCCCAGCGCGTCAGTCAACTTGCGTACGACCGGCGCCTCGATCGTCGAGGACGCCGAACGGACAAACTCGCCGAGCTCGGTGAGCTTGGCCATGACGGCCTTGCTCTCCAAGCCAAGCTCCTTGGCGAGTTCGTAAACCCGGACCTTAGCCACTTCACTCCTGTCTATGAGTCCGGGGTGTCTCGTCCGCCGGACCGTCGCTACTTCATGGGCGTACCCATCGCGTACTCATCGCGTACTCATCGAGTGCTCATCGCAATCTCGACCTACTTCCACATCGCGAGGTACCTGACTGGTGGCACGGCGCGCGGCTGCCCGAGCGCTGTGCTTGTTGCGGTGGTTCTCCGCCGCAGAGCGGCGGCCGTAGCGGAAGGTGCCCACCGGGCGGGCCTGAGTGGACTCAGGGCCCCGGGGTGTCGCCTGCCCGCTCCTCGATGTACTCGCGGAGCCGCTCCGTGTCGAGCGTGCCCTGGAGCCGGAAGGCCCGGGGGAACGCCCGACGGCGGACCGCGAGGTCGAGGCAGGCCGGTTCGGGGTGCAGGTACGCGCCCCGGCCCGGCAGTGCGCCACGGGGGTCGGGGACGCAGACGCCCTCAACCGCCGTGACACGCAACAGCTGGTGCTTGGCCGCTCGCTTGCGGCAGCCCACGCAGGTGCGTTCCGGGCGTGCTCGGACATGCGTCCGGCCAGACGAAGGCAAGTCTACCCCTCCGAAGGGACATGGCGCCGCCCCGCCGATCCGGGAAGGACCGGCGGGGGGCCTGTGACGACGCTGACTACTGGTCCGAGGATTCCCGGCCGCCGTTCTCCGGCTGCCCCTCGGTGTCCGGGCGGATGTCGATCCGCCAGCCGGTGAGGCGGGCGGCCAGGCGGGCGTTCTGCCCCTCCTTGCCGATCGCCAGCGACAGCTGGTAGTCCGGCACGATCACCCGTGCGGAGCGCTGGGCGAAGTCGACGATCTCCACACTGGTCACCCGTGCGGGGGACAGCGCGGCGGCGACCATCTCCCGCGGGTCCTCCGACCAGTCCACGATGTCGATCTTCTCGCCGTGCAGCTCGCCCATCACCGCGCGCACCCGGCTGCCCATCGGGCCGATGCAGGCGCCCTTGGCGTTCAGCCCGGCCCGGCGCGACCAGACCGCGATCTTGGTGCGGTGACCGGCCTCACGGGCGATCGCCGCGATCTCCACGCTGCCGTCCGCGATCTCCGGGACCTCCAGCGCGAACAGCTTCTTCACCAGGCTGGGGTGGGTGCGCGAGAGCGTCACCGAGGCGCCGCGGACACCGCGCCGCACCGCCACCACGTAGCACTTCAGACGGGTGCCGTGCCGGTAGTCCTCGCCCGGGACCTGCTCCTGCGGCGGCAGGATGGCCTCCAGCTTGCCGATGTCCACCAGCACGTTCTTCGGGTCGTTGCCCTGCTGGACGACACCGGTGACGATGTCGCCCTCCTTGCCCGCGTACTCGCCGAACGTCTGGTCGTCGGCGGCGTCGCGCAGACGCTGCATCATCACCTGGATGCCGATGCTGGACGCGATCCGGCCGAAGCCGCTCGGGGTGTCGTCGAACTCCTTCGGCTCGACGCCCTCCTCCAGCTCGGCCGGGTCCTCGGTCGCCCACACGGTGACATGGCCCGACTTGCGGTCCAGCTCGACCCGGGCGCGGCGGCGCGAGCCCTCGGTGCGGTGGTACGCGGTGAGGAGGGCGGACTCGATGGACTCGACCAGCAGGTCGAAGGGGATGTTCTTCTCGTTAACCAGCGTGCGCAGGGCGCTCATGTCGATGTCCACGGCTACGCCTCCTCGTCTTTCGTCACGTACATGGTGCGGTCGGTGCGCAGGTCGTCACTCCGCACCGTCGTCCCCCTCCTCGGGGGCGTCGTCGTCCGCCGAGGCGTCCGCGAAGTCCTCGGCCTCGTCGAGGAGCTGCTCGTCCTTGCGGTTGAACTCCACCTGGACGCGGGCCCGCGCCACCTCGGCGTACTCCAGACGGCGCTCCTTGGCCCGGCCCCGGCCCTTCACCGGCTGGACCTCGACCAGCGCGCCGTCCTCGTCCGCCTCCAGCACCCGGGCGACGATCTCGCCGCCGTCGGACAGGTGGATCCTGGCCAGCCGGCCCTCGGCCCGGCGCCAGTGGCGGGGCTCGGTGAGCGGACGCTCCGCGCCCGGCGAACCGACCTCCAGCACATACGCGCCGGAGCCCATCACGTCGGACTCGTCCAGGGCCTCGCCGACCACGCGGCTGAACTCGGCGATGGCGTCCAGGTCCACGCCGCCGTCGGCGTCCACGTCGATCTGCACCTGGCGGCGGCTGCCCGTCTGGGTGACCTTGACGTCCTCCAGGTCCAGGCCCGACTGAGCGGCCAGCGGCTCCAGCAACGCGCGCAGCCGGTCGGTGTGGGTGGTGCTCATCCGGGTGGACTCCTCGGCCGCGTCTGCTGTTGTCAGAAGGTCGCTCCGCGTCCCCTGGCGCCGGTCGGGCGCAGACCGGGTCGCGGCAGCTCGGCCCAAAGCCTATCCGGTGAAGCCGCCAACCACCGATTCCGGGCAGCGCACGGCCGCCCGCGCGACACCCACTGCGAGCAAGGTCACACCGGCGGGCCGGGACGCGGTGTGATCGAATCCGTGCCCGGCTACGTGAGGATTCTGTAATCATTCACGCCAACGAGGGCAGGCGGGCAGGCCGTCCTCCCGTACACGCCCCGGAGTGACGACGATGCAGCCGCCCAGCCGACGGACCTTCCTGGCCCTTGGGCTGCTCCTCACCGCGGGCGGCGCGCTCACCGCCTGCACCGGCTCCCACGACGGCGACGGCGGCGGGCCAGGCGACCGCCGCCGCCCCGACCCGGACGAGCCGGTCCGGCTGCGCGCCGTCACCGACACCGACACCCTGCTCGCCGGGTACGACGCCCTGCTGGCCGGTCCGGGTGCCGGGCAGGCCGCGCAGCTCCAGCCGCTGCGGGCCGAGGTGGTCCAGCACCGGGCCGCGCTGGCCGCCGGGCTGCCGACGGCTTCGGTCTCCCCCGGTACCGCCGCCTCCTCCGCGTCCGCGTCCCTGTCGCTGTCCCCGTCCACGGCACCGACCTCGGCCGTCGGTACCGAGGCCGCGCTCGCCTCGCTCGAACGGCAGACCGCGCAGGCCCGGCTCGCCGACCTCGGCGCCGCCTCGCCCCAGCTGGCCCGGCTGCTCGCCTCCGTCTCCGCCGCCGGGGTCCTGCACGCCGTCGCCCTCGGCGACGACGCCCCGCCGACCACCCCGGCCCCGCCACCGCCCGTACCGTCCGCCGCTCCCACCACCGCCCCGTCCTCCTCCTCGCCCTCCCCGTCGGGGCCGGCCTCGCCCCCGGCGGCCGCCAGTGGGGCGGGGCTGAGCCCGGAGGCCGTCACCGCCCTCCAGCGCGCGCTGAGCTCCGAACACGCCGCCGTCTACGGCTACGGCGTGGTCGGCGCCCGGCTCCCCGACGACCAGCAGCGCGCCGACGCCCGGACCGCCCTGGCCGCCCACCAGGCCCGGCGGGACGCCTGGCAGCGGGTGCTCGGCGGGGTCGGCGTCACCCCGAGCGCCGCGGCCGCCGGGTACCAGCTGCCGTTCGCCGTCACCGACGCGGCGGGCGCGGGCCGGCTCGCCGCCCATATCGAGACCCGCCTCGCGGCCGTCTACGCCGACCTGGTCGCCGCCACCACCGGCCCCCAGCGCGCCACCGCCGCCGACTCCCTGCGCGACAGCGCCCTGCGTGCCCGGCGCTGGGGCGCCGCCGCCACCCCCTTCCCCGGCCTCCCCGACCCGGCCGTCCCCACCCCCGGCACCGCCGGCCCCGGCACGACCCCGACACCGACCGCCTGACCTGCGGTCCCGCCGCCCGCCGGGCTTCCCCCGCTCATCCCCTTCGCGTCGCTGACCTGCGGTTTCGCAGATATGGCCGACAATGGACGGGTAGTACCACGGGGGAAGCGCCAACCGGAAGGCCAGCATGTCGGCAGCACCAGGGCAGATCACCGTCCCCGCCTGGCTGACGCACAGCGTCGGCGAGGGCGAGGGTGAAGCGGGGCGGCGCTGGCTGGCCGGGCTGCCCGCGCACGTGGCCACCCATCTGGCCCGCTGGAACCTCACCCTGGAGCGGGTGCTCGACCCCGGGGGCGCGCTGAGCCTGATCGGGTACGTCCGACGCGACGACCTCACCCCCGCCGTCCTCAAGGCCGGCCTGCTCACCCCGGAGACCGCCCAGGAGCACGCCGCCCTCACCCACTGGGCCGGCCGCGGCGCCGTCCTGCTGCTGGACGCCGACCCCGCCGAGGGGATGCTGCTGCTGGAGCGGCTGCACGGCGAGATCCCGCTGCGCTCGCTGGCCGAGCCGAAGGCGATGCTGGAGGCCACCAGCCTGCTGCGCCGGCTCTGGACGCCGGCGCCCAAGAGCCACCCCTACCAGAGCCTGGCCGGCCGGGTGGCCGTCGGCTCCGACGGCCTGCGCCGCCACCGCGAACTGCCCGGCGCGGCCGAGGCCGCCGCCCTGGTGGCCGAGGCCCTGGAGACCGCCGAGGGACTGCTCGCCTCCACCGACGAGATGTTCCTGCTGCACGGCGACTTCCACCACGGCAATGTGCTCGCCGCCGACCGCGCGCCCTGGCTGGCGATCGATCCCCGCCCACTGGTCGGCGAACGCGCCTACGACCTGGCCCGGCTGGCCCTGGACCGGGCGGACACCCTGATCGGCTCCCCGGGCGCGGCCGCCGCGGCCCGCCGCCGGCTGCGTCAGCTCTCCGACGCCCTGGAGGTGGAACAGGACCGGCTGCGCGGCTGGACGCTGTTCCGCGCGGCCGACCTCGGCCTGCGCGCCCTGGCGGCGGGCCGCCGGGAGGACGCCGAGCTCTACCTGGAGTTCGCCGGAGTGCTCTGACCCGGCCCGCGCAACGGCAGCGGGGCGCCCATCACCGCGTACAGGCGGTCGGTGTTCGGGAAGTGCACCGCGCGGGCGAGGTCCCGGTAGCCGAGCGAGCGGTAGAGGCGGCGGGCGGGCGTCTCGGCGTCGATCGCGGAGAGGATGCTGCGCGGCCGCCCGGACCGCTCGCAGAGCGTCCGGATCAGACCGGAGCCGATCCCCTGCCCCTGGAACTCGGGCAGCACGTGCAGTTCGGTGACCGCGAAGACGTCGTCCAGCCAGTCGCCGTACCCGCGCGCCTCCAGGTAGGGCTCGATCACGCTGCTCCACCAGTGCTCGCGGTGGTTGGGCATCCCGTACCCGAAGCCGACCAGCCGGCCGCCGCTCAGCGCGCCGAGCGCGATCACCCCGGGCTGCTGGGCGTGCCGCCCGACGATGTGCAGCCGTACCGCGACCTCCTCGGGCGTCAGCCCGAACGCCACCGCCTGGACATCGAGGGCCTGCGGCGCCCACGTCGCAAGGTCGATGGCCTCGATCGTCACCCCGGTCAGCTGATCCATGCCCCGGACGTTACTACCCGTCCGGCCCGCCCGCGGGCGGAGGTCAGAACAGGACGCTCATGAAGGCGCCGACCTCGCGGAAGCCCACCCGCCGATAGGCCGCCCGGGCCCGCAGGTTGTAGTCGTTGACGTACAGCGAGACCACCGGGGCGACCTCGCGCAGGGCGATGTCCAGCACGGCCGCCATGCCCGTCTCGGACAGGCCCTGACCGCGGTACTCGGGGGCCACCCAGACGCCCTGGATCTGGCAGGCGCCCTCCGTGACGGCCCCGACCTCGGCCTTGAACACCACCCGGCCGTCCTCGGTGATCCGGGCGAACGAGCGCCCGGCGGAGACGAGTTCGGCGATCCGGGCCTGGTAGAGCAGCCCGCCGTCGCCGGCCAGCGGGGAGACCCCGACCTCCTCGGTGAACATCGCCACACAGGCCGGCATCAGCGTCTCGATCTCGTTCCGCCGCACCCGCCGCACCAGCGGGTCGGGGTCGATCTCGGCCGACGGCACCGCGGTGGCGAGCAGTGGCTGGTGGGCCCGGATCTCGCGGGGCGGGCCCCAACTGCGTTCCAGCAGTGCCCAGAGGGCGGCGGTGGGCCCGGCCGGGCCCACGATCGAGGAGCAGCGGCGGCCCTGCCGGCGGGCGCGTTCGGCGAAGGCCTGGACGGCCTGCGGCCCGGCGTTCACCAGGACCAGGTTGGCCCCGGCGTAGCAGAGCGCGTCCAGCTCACCGCGCTCGTCGTACCAGCCCCACATCTCGCCGCCGAGCCGCCAGGGATCGAGACCGACCGCCTCGACCCGGGTGGCGACGAAGGCGTTGGCGACCGGGTCCCGGCGGAGCACCTCCAGGGTGTCCGCGAGGTCGGGTGCCTCCAGGACGCGGGTGGTCGCCAGGGCCCGGGCGGCCTGGAACGAGCTGGGGAGCATCGCACCTCGATCGAGCATCGAGACAGCACCTCACTAGACGACTCTGGCCGCACCCTATCCCGTGGCCCCACCCGGCTACGGCCGCGGGGCCGTCCGCGCACGGACGGCCCCGCCTTCGGAAAACACCGCGATCAAACCACCCGCGTGGTCACTCGCCCGCGACGACGGTCGGAGCACCCGCCTCGACGCCGTCGGCCTGCATCTGCTCGGCGAGCTTGAGAGCCTCCTCGATCAGCGTCTCGACGATCTTCGACTCGGGGACGGTCTTGATGACCTCGCCCTTGACGAAGATCTGGCCCTTGCCGTTGCCCGAGGCGACCCCGAGGTCGGCCTCACGGGCCTCGCCGGGACCGTTGACGACGCAGCCCATGACCGCGACGCGCAGCGGCACCTCCATGCCCTCCAGGCCGGCGGTGACCTCCTCGGCGAGCTTGTAGACGTCGACCTGGGCGCGGCCGCAGGACGGGCAGGAGACGATCTCCAGGCCGCGCTGACGCAGGCCGAGGGACTCCAGGATCTGGTTGCCGACCTTGATCTCCTCGGCCGGCGGGGCCGAGAGCGAGACCCGGATGGTGTCGCCGATGCCCTCGGCGAGCAGCGCGCCGAAGGCGACCGCGGACTTGATGGTGCCCTGGAAGGACGGACCGGCCTCGGTCACGCCGAGGTGCAGCGGGTAGTCGCAGGCGGCGGCGAGCTGACGGTAGGCGTTGATCATCACGACCGGGTCGTTGTGCTTGACCGAGATCTTGATGTCGCGGAAGTCGTGCTCCTCGAACAGCGAGCACTCCCAGAGCGCGGACTCCACCAGCGCCTCGGGGGTGGCCCGGCCGTACTTCTCCAGCAGGCGCTTGTCGAGCGAGCCCGCGTTGACGCCGATCCGGATCGGCGTCCCGGCGGCCCTGGCGGCCTTGGCGATCTCGCCGACCTTGTCGTCGAAGGCCTTGATGTTGCCCGGGTTCACGCGGACCGCGGCGCAGCCGGCGTCGATCGCGGCGAAGACGTACTTCGGCTGGAAGTGGATGTCGGCGATGACCGGGATCTGGGACTTCTTCGCGATGATCGGCAGCGCGTCCGCGTCGTCCTGGGAGGGGACGGCGACCCGCACGATCTGACAGCCGGAGGCGGTCAGCTGCGCGATCTGCTGCAGCGTGGCGTTGATGTCCGAGGTCACCGTGGTGGTCATGGACTGCACCGACACGGGGGCGTCGCCGCCGACCGGTACGTTGCCGACCATGATCTGCCGGGAGACACGGCGCCGGGCGAGCGGCTTGAGCGGCAGGGACGGAATACCGAGCGAGATCGCGGTCATGTGCGCAGGGTTCCCCGGGGTTGAGGTCGTCGGTCCGGCGGGTAGGGACAGCCGGGCCGGGCACGCCGATGTCCGCGTACCCGGCCTCCAACGGTACGGCACCCGGCCGGGGCCGGGCACACCCGCCGGCTAGCTGATCTTGACCGGGTTGACCAGGTCGGCGACCAGCACCAGCAGGGTGAAGCCGATGAAGACGCTGGCCACCACGTACGCCAGCGGCATCAGCCGGGCGACGTCGAAGGGGCCCGGGTCCGGCCGCTTGAACAGACGCGCGGTGCGCCGGCGGATCGACTCCCAGACCGCGCCGGCGATGTGACCGCCGTCCAGCGGCAGCAGCGGCAGCATGTTGAACAGGAAGAGCGACAGGTTGATGCCGGCCAGCAGGTTCACGAAGGTGGCGATCCGCTGGCTGCCGGGGATCTCGAGCGAGAAGACCTCGCCGCTGACCCGGGCCGCGCCGACCATGCCGATCGGCGAGTCGGCGTCCCGCGGGGTGCCGTCCACCACCGAATGCCAGAGGCCCGGGATCTTGCCGGGCAGGGCGACCAGCGACTTCACCCCGCCCTCGGCCATGTCGTACATCCGGTCGAGAGACTGGCCGAAGCCCAGCCGGACGACCCCGCTGCTCGGCGTGAAGCCGAGGAACCCGGCCTGCACGGTCTGGCCCTTGAGCGGGATGTTGTTGGCGTCGTACTTCTGGACGTCGTTGACGGCGATGGTCGGGGTGAGGGTGAGCTGCTGCCCGCCGCGCTCCACCACGATCGGCACGGTCTTCCCGGCCGACCTGCGGATGTCCGCCTGGAGCTGGTCGTAGCTGCCGATCCGGTCCCCGTCGAAGGAGAGGACCTTGTCCCCCGGCTTCAGCCCGGCCTTGAACGCCGGGGCCGGCAGGGCGTCCGCGGGACACTCGTCGGTGGGCTGGCCGGCCTTGACGACGCACTCCGAGACGGTGCGGATGGTGGGCACCGCCATCGTGACGCCGAAGCCCATCATCACCGTCAGGAACAGCCCGAAAGCCAGGATCAGGTTCATGAACGGGCCCGCGAACATCACGATGACGCGCTTCCACGGCTTGCGGGTGTAGAAGAGCCGCTGCTCGTCACCCTCCTGGAGCTCCTCGTAGGAGGCCTCCCGGGCGTCCTCGATCATCGTCCGCCAGGGCGAGCTGCTGCGCTGGGTGATCCGCCCGTCCTCGCCGGGCGGGAACATCCCGATCATGCGGATGTACCCGCCCAGCGGGATCGCCTTGATGCCGTACTCGGTGTCACCCCTGCGCCGGGACCAGATGGTCGGGCCGAAGCCGACCATGTACTGCGGCACCCTGATGCCGAACAGCTTCGCCGTCGAGAGGTGGCCGAGCTCGTGCCAGGCGATCGAGAAGAGCAGCCCGACCGCGAAGACCAGGATGCCGACCACCGTCAAAACCGTTGCCACCGCTGGTCCTCCGTCATGCCGCTCCGCTCGTCGTCGTCAGGGGTCGTGCGCCGTCGTCAGCCGGCCGCCAGCTCGCGGGCCCGGGCGCGGGCCCAGTCCTCCGCGTGCAGGACGTCCTCGACGGTCGGAGAAGTTCCCGACGCCGGGGTGCCGTGTTCGGCCACGACCTTGGCAACAGTGTCCACGATTCCCGTGAAAGCGAGGCGGCCGTTCAGGAACGCGTCCACGCACTCCTCGTTGGCGGCGTTGAAAACGGCCGGCACGGTACCGCCCAGCGAGCCCACCTCGCGGGCCAGCTCCACCGCCGGGAAGGCCTCGTTGTCCAGCGGGAAGAACTCCCAGGTGGCGGCCTTGGTCCAGTCGCAGCCCGGCGCCGCGTCCGGCACCCGGTCCGGCCAGCCCAGCCCCAGCGCGATCGGCATCCGCATGTCCGGCGGACTGGCCTGCGCCAGGGTGGAACCGTCGGTGAACTCCACCATCGAGTGCACCACCGACTGCGGATGGACCACGACCTCGATCCGGTCGAACGGCACGTCGTACAGCAGGTGCGCCTCGATCACCTCCAGCCCCTTGTTCACCAGGGTGGCCGAGTTGACCGTGACCACCGGGCCCATCGCCCAGGTCGGGTGCGCCAGCGCGTCCGCCGGGGTGACGCCCGCCAGCTGCTCGCGGGTCCGCCGGCGGAACGGGCCGCCGCTCGCGGTGACCACCAGCTTGCGGACCTCGGCCCGGGTACCGCCGGCCAGCACCTGGAACAGCGCGGCGTGCTCCGAGTCCACCGGCACGATCTGCCCCGGCTTCGCCACCGCCTTCACCAGCGGGCCGCCGACGATCAGCGACTCCTTGTTGGCCAGCACCAGCACCCGGCCCGCCGCCAGGGCGGCCAGCGTGGGACGCAGCCCGATCGAGCCGGTGATGCCGTTCAGCACCGAGTGGCACTCCATCCCGGCCAGCTCGGTCGCCGCGTCCGGACCGGCCAGCACGGCGGGCAGCGCACGGCCGCCGGCCCTGGCGGCCAGCGCCTCGCGCAGCGCCGGCTCGGCGGCCGGGTCGGCGACCGCCACCGTGTGCACGCCCAGCCGCAGGGCCTGCTCGGCGAGCAGCTCCACCCGGCCGCCGGCCGCCGACAGGGCGACCACGGAGAAACGGTCCGGGTTGCGGAGCACCACGTCGATGGCCTGGGTGCCGATCGACCCGGTGGAACCGAGGATCACCAGCTCCCGGGGAGCGGACGGGTCCTGCACGGTCGGCGTGAAACGCAGCTGCGGGTGGGCAAGCGAAGTCATGCGCCCATTGTGTCCTGCCCGGCGGCCTCCACAGGACGCCGGGACACCCCCCGGCTACCGTCGGAGCCATGCGTACCGTCATCGCGGGGGGCCACGGACAGATCGCGCTCAAGCTGGAGCGGCTGCTCGCCGAGCGCGGCGACCGGCCCGCCGGGATCATCCGCCGGCCCGAACAGGCCGGGGACCTGGTGGACGCCGGCGCCGAGCCGCTGACGCTCGACCTGGAGGCCGCCACCGCCCCCGAGCTCGCCCGGCTGCTCACCGGCGCCGACGCGGTGGTCTTCGCCGCCGGAGCCGGTCCGGGCAGCGGCGCCGCCCGGAAGAACACCGTCGACCGCGACGCGGCCGTCCTGCTCGCCGACGCCGCCGAACTCGCCGGCGTCCGGCGCTACCTGATCATCTCCTCGACGGGCGCCGACGCCGCGGCCCGCTACCCCGCCGACCCGGTCTTCGAGACCTACCTGCGGGCCAAGGGCGCGGCCGACGACGCCGTCCGGGCCCGCACCACGCTGGACTGGACGGTGCTGCGCCCCGGCCGGCTCACCGACGGCCCGGGCACTGGCCTGGTCCGGCTCGCCCCCTCGGCCGGGCGCGGCGCGGTGGACCGGGCCGACGTGGCCGCCGTGCTGGCGGCGCTGCTGCACGAACCGGGCACGGCCGGGCGGACGCTGGAACTGGTCTCGGGCGACACCACCGTGGCCGAGGCCGTCGCGGCCGTGACCGGGCGCGGCTGAGGCCGCCACGACACGCCGGGGGCCCGGCACCGCGCGCGGTGCCGGGCCCCTGCTACGGCCGGATCAGAGGTCGAGGCCGGTGAGGACCAGGACCTTCTCCACCGTGTAGTCGTCCATCGCGTACTTGACGCCCTCGCGGCCGACGCCGGAGTCCTTGACGCCGCCGTACGGCATCTGGTCGGCGCGGTAGGAGGGGGCGTCACCGATGATCACGCCGCCGACCTCCAGCTCCCGGTGGGCGCGGAAGGCGGTCTGCAGGTCATGGGTGAACACGCCGGCCTGCAGGCCGAAGGCGGAGTCGTTGACGGCGGCGAAGGCCTCGTCGGTGCCCTCCACCCGGTGCAGCGACAGGACCGGGCCGAACACCTCGGACTTCGCCAGGATCGCGTCGGCCGGCAGCTCGGCCAGCACGGTCGGGGCGTAGGTCGCGCCCTCGCGGGTGCCGCCGGTGAGGACCTTGGCGCCCTTGGCGACCGCGTCGTCCACCCAGGACTCCACCCGCTTGGCGGCGTTCTCGTCCACCAGCGGGCCGACCTCGGTGGCCTCGTCGTTCGGGTCACCGGTGACCTGGGCCTTGACCTTGGCCACGACCTTCTCCACCAGAGCGTCGTAGACGGACGCGTCGGCGATCACCCGCTGCACCGAGATGCAGGACTGGCCGCCCTGGTAGTTGGCGAACATCGCGATCCGGGCGGCGGCCCAGTCCAGGTCCTCCTCCGAGGACCAGTCGGCGAGCACCACGGCCGCGGCGTTGCCGCCGAGCTCCAGGGTGGTGTGCTTGCGCGGCACCGAGTCCATGATCTGGTAGCCGACCTTGTCCGAACCGGTGAAGGAGATCACCGGCAGGCGCGGGTCCTGAACCAGGGCGGGCATCCGGTCGTTCGGCACCGGCAGGATGCTCCAGGAGCCGGCCGGCAGATCGGTCTCGGCCAGGATCTCGCCCAGCACCATCGCGGAGAGCGGGGTGGCCGGAGCCGGCTTGAGGATGATCGGGGCGCCGACCGCGATCGCCGGGGCCACCTTGTGGGCGACCAGGTTCAGCGGGAAGTTGAACGGGGCGATGCCCAGAACCACACCACGCGGGAAGCGGCGCACCACCGCGAAGCGGCCGGTGCCGCCCGGGTCGGTGTCCAGCCGCATGGTCTCGCCGTTGGTACGGCGGGCCTCCTCGGCGGCCCAGCGGAAGACGGAGACGGCCCGGCCCAGCTCGCCGCGGGCCCACTTGATCGGCTTGCCGTTCTCGGCGGTGATCAGCTGGGCGATCTCCTCGGTGCGCTCGGCCAGACGCTTGGCCACGTGGTCCAGCGCGGCGGCGCGGACATGCGCGGGGGTCGCGGCGAACACCGGCAGCGCGGCGACGGCGGCGTCCAGCGCCTCCTCGACCTGGGCCTCGCTCGGGATGCCGACCTTGCCGACCAGGCGGCCGTCCCAGCTGTTGTACACCTCGAAGTCCGCGTCGCCGCTCGCCCGGCGGCCGGCCAGCCAGAAATCGTACGTGGTGGTCACCGTGGTACCGGCCCTCTCCTCGTCGTCCTCAGGGCCCCACGAACGTGGGACCTGAACCGAGGGTAGGGGCGGCGGCGCGCCGACCGGATTGGCCACCGAGTAGCGTTCGCGGGCGCCGCCACTCCACCACGTCCAGCGGGCCCGCCGCTCCCGCGACTTCCGCCGCTTCCGCCGTTCCGGTCGCTCCCGTCACTCCTCGCCGGAACGCAGCGCCAGCCAGAGCTCCATCCGCACATCGGTGTCGTCCAGCGAACGGCCGAGCAGTTCCTCGACCCGCCGCATCCGGTAGCGCAGGGTGTGCCGGTGCACGCCCAGATCGGCGGCGGCCGCGTCCCACTGCCCGTGTCTGGACAGCCAGGCCCGCAGCGAGGCCACCAGGTCGCCGCGCGCGGTGCGATCGTGCTCGCGCAGCGGGCGCAGGAGCCCCTCCGCGAAGGCCGTCACGGCGTCCTCGCCGAGCAGGGGCAGCAGCGAACCCGCGCCGACCTCCTCGTGGTCCACCGAACGGCGGCCACCGCGCAGCGCCACCGCCAGCGCCCGCTCGGCCTGCGCGTGAGCGGTACCCGACTCCTCCAGCCCGGCCGGCGCCGAGACGCCCAACGACAGGCCCTCGTGCTCCTCCACCGCGCCGAGACAGGCCCGGTGCACCGCGCCGTTGTCCAGCGCCAGCACCATCAGCCGCGGCCCGTGCGCGCCGTCCTCCCGCGCCACCAACAGCTTCTCCCCCACCCGGGCGCCGGCCTGCTCGGCCCGGTCGCCCAGCTCCCCGAGCGCCTCCGCGGCGTCCACGCCCTGCGCGGCACCGGCCACCATCACCCGTATCGTCCCCTCCGGCAGACCGCCGAACAGCCCGACCGCCACCTGCCGGGCCGTCCCCACCTCGCCCGCCAGCACCATCCGCAGCAGCGCGGCGCCCATCCGCTCCTCGGCCTGCCGCAGCTCCCGGGAACGCTCCAGGGTCAGGGTCAGCAGCGCCACCGCCGCGTTCAGCACATACCGCTCGGTCGGGGTGATCCGGTCCTCGGTACCGACCGCGAGAAAACCCCGTGCCCGACGGTCCGCGCCCAGCGACTGGACCACCACGTAGTCCTCGTCCGCCGTGTCTATCCCCGGCGAACGGCCCTGCAACGCGGCGCTCGACGGCGCCGGACGGCGGCGCAGCCGGTCCACCTCGGCCGCCAGCCGGCCGGCCCGGCGGGCCGCCCAGTCCGGAGCCACCACCGAGAGCGCGCCCGAACCGTCGTACAGCGCCGCCCAGCCGCCCAGCCGGGCCGCCAGCCGGCGGACCACCGCCGTGGTGCCGTCCTTGCCGAGCGCCGCCCGGGTCAGCTCCTCCTGCGCCTCGAAGCTGGTCGTCACCGCCTCGTACTGCTCGGCGGCGAGCGCCGCCGAGACCACCTTGCTGATCGCGATGAACGGCGTCGGCTCCGGCACCCGCAGCAGCGGCAGCCCGCGCTGGGCGGCCGCGTCCACCAGCGGCTGCGGCACCTCCGTGTGCGACAGGCCCACGCCGAGGCCCAGCCCCACCACGCCCGCGTCGGCCAGCCGGTGCACATACGCCTGGAGCCGGGCGGCGGTGCGGCCCAGCTTGATCCCGGTGGTGAGGAGCAGCTCACCACCCTCGAGGAACGGCGTCGGATCGTCCAGCTCGCTGGTGTGCACCCAGCGGACCGGCCGTTCCAGATGGTCCCCACCGGCGAGGACCGTCAGATGGAGCGAGGTGTTGCGGACGACGGAGGCGAGTGTGGGAGGCATGGCACCTTCGGGGGAACGACCCGACCGCGCCGTTGCGGCCGGGCGAGGAGAGGGGCGGAGGGTCTGACGAGGGTCTCTCCCCTTCATTATGGACGCTCCGGACAACCGGCACTGCCGAATCCACCTCCGAGGCGATACCTGGGGGCGCCGTCCCGGCGGAACGCGGCCCGCCGGTTCAGTCCCGCAGGTCCACCAGCAACGGCGGCACCTGCTCCCCCGACACCGCTGTCAGCGACACCACCGCGTGCCCCGCCGGCAGCGCGTGCGCGAGGTCCGACGGCGACCAGCGCAGCCGCTCCACCTCCCGGGTGGTGACGGACTCGGTCTGCGCCGTGGTCCCCGACAACGCCTTGCGCCCCAGCCGCCCGGCCCGGCGCAGCAGGCCGCCCGAGGTGTCCGGAGTGTGCGTCACCGCCGTCTCGCGGACCAGATGCGTACCCCAGGCCTCGGAGAACAGCCGCCCGTCCCACGGCGCGATCCCCGGGAACGCCATCCGGCAGCCGACCGCGCCGAACAGCGGCGCCCGCAGCGCCTCCGGCAGGTCCACCAGGGTCCGCAGCAGCAGCACGGCGCCCGCGTTGGCCCCGCGCATCCGCTGCAGACCCCGGACGGTGTGGGCGTCCAGCGCCGCCGAGACGTCGTCCACCACCAGGCCGGCGAAGAGCGACCGGTCCTCGCGAACGCCGGCGGCCTGGACGAACTGGCCCACCACCAGCCGCGAGAGCATCCGCGCCGCCTCCGGGTGACCGCGCTCGGGCAGCTTCACCCGCACCCGCAGCGGATGGTCCAGCACCCGCATCGCGAACGGCGGCCGACCGGTCCCGTCGGTCGCGAACGCCCCCTCGAAGGCCGGGCGGTCCAGCAGCGCCAACCGGTCCGCCAACAGCGCCCCCGGATCGTCCGCCCGGCCCCGCTGGCGCTCACGGTGGGCCAGGTCCCGCTCGTACAGGGCCAGCCGGCCGGCCGTCCCGAGCGCCTTCGCCAGGGCGCCCAGCGCCTCCGTCTCACCCCCGAGCAGCGCCCGCAGTTCGCGCACACCCGGGTAGCGGCCGTACGCGGCGTGGAACGGGCCGACCACCTGCTGAAGCGCCGTCCGGGCGCTCTCCGCGCGGGCCGTCAACTCGTCCGGCAGCAGCGCCTCGGCCAGCCGGGCGGCTGCCTCGTCCGGATCCCGCGCCGCGCCGTAGAGGTCCAGGCCGTACGCCGAGCCCGGGTCGCCCGGGGCGATCACCACGTCGTACCAGGCGTCCGGCCCGAGGTCCGCCTCCGCCGATCCGATCACCACCGCGCACGCCGTGCCGGCCAGTGCCTGCAGGCAGAGCGCCTCGGCCACCGGCCGGGCCAGCCGCGCCGTCTTCCCCGTCCCGGCCGGGCCGACCGCCAGCAGCGAGGTGCCGAGCACGGCCGGGTCCAGCGCGAAGCCGGCGGCCCGGTGCGTCAGCGGGTTCTTCGGCACGTCCTGGGTGGTGCCGAGCCGGACCTGACGCAGCAGCAGATCGTGCTGCTCGTCCCGCCCCGGCAGCTCCCGCACCTCGGAGGGGTGCGCGAACGCCGCCGCGCCGCGGGCCGCCACCTGGGCGACGAAGGCCGGCACGAACACCGGATCCGCCTGCGCCGACTCCCACGCCTGCCGAATCCGCACGTAGTCGATGTCGCCGACCGCTTCCCCGTCCAGCCGCCCGGCGGCCACGCCTGCCCCGCCGGCCCGCAGCACGACCCAGGGGTCGGCCGACCGGGCCGCCGCCTCCGCCACCTCGGCGTCCGCCGCGGGCGCCTCCTGGGTCACGGTGCGCGACAGCAGCGGCGCCACGTAGCGCCGCCACACCTCCGGCCAGCGGCCCATCCGGCCGAAGACCTTGATCACGACGGCGAGGACGACCGCGTTGACGACCAGGAGGGTGAGCATGGCCTCGGACTCAGACGGTTCGGCGAGGGGCCCGATGCCTGTCTGCCCCCCGAACCAGACGAGTACATACGTCAGCAACTGTGTTCCGTACAGGTAGGCGAACCACCCCACCACTGCGTTCAGCACCGCACGAAGGAGCAACGGCCACGTCGGAACCCTGCCGGCCTCCGCCCGGTCGGGGTCGATCTGCCGGTAGCCCTGCCGGTAGATGCCGGGGGCGGCCTCCGGCCGCGGGGCCGCGACCCAGGCGGAGAGGTCGAAGGCGGGCCCGGCCGCACCCGTCGGGCGGTGGGGGCGTTGGTGGGGCATGGGTGCAGGGGGTGGGGCTGTCGCCCGCTCGCCGTGGCTCCGCGCCCCGTCCAGTCCCATGTACGGCCCCGCTCCCTCGCCCGCCCGGCCCGACGTCGTCGGTGCCGCCATACCCATGCCGCCGCACCGGCGACACGCCCGCGCTCAATGTAGTGGAGCGAAGCCGCCGGGCCGTCGCACTACCCGCGCTGGCCGCCTCGGACAAGTCGGACGGCTGAGTGCTACCGAGTGGCGCATGCCCGGCCGGGGAGGGCGGCCGTAGCCTGCGAAGCACCGAGCCGAGAAGTCTGGAGAAACCCATGAGCGCCGCAACGCCGCTCCCGCAGGAGCGCCGCCTGGTCACCGCGATCCCCGGTCCGAAGTCGCAGGAGCTGCAGGCCCGCAAGCTGGGTGCGGTGGCGGCCGGCGTCGGCACCACCCTGCCGGTGTACGTGTCCCGTGCCAACGGGGGCGTCCTGGAGGACGTGGACGGCAACTCGCTGATCGACTTCGGTTCCGGCATCGCCGTGACCAACGTCGGCAACAGCGCCGAGGCCGTGGTGGCCAGGACGACCGAGCAGTTGGCCGCCTTCACCCACACCTGCTTCATGGTGACCCCGTACGAGGGCTACGTGGCCGTGGCCGAGCAGCTCAACGAGCTGACCCCGGGCGACCACGAGAAGCGCACCGCGCTGTTCAACTCGGGCTCCGAGGCGGTCGAGAACGCGGTGAAGATCGCCCGCGCCTACACCAAGCGCACCGCCATCGTGGTGTTCGACCACGGCTACCACGGCCGGACCAACCTCACCATGGGGCTGACGGCGAAGAACATGCCGTACAAGCAGGGCTTCGGCCCGTTCGCCCCGGAGATCTACCGGGTGCCGGTGGCCTACCCGTACCGCTGGCTGACCGGTGCGGAGAACGCCGCCGCCGAGGCCGCCGCGCAGGTCATCGAGACCATCAACAAGCAGATCGGCGCCGACAACGTCGCCGCGATCATCATCGAGCCGATCCAGGGCGAGGGCGGCTTCATCGAGCCGGCCAAGGGCTTCCTGCCGGCGATCGTGGAGTTCGCGAAGGCCAACGGCATCGTCTTCGTCGCGGACGAGATCCAGACCGGTTTCTGCCGTACCGGCCAGTGGTTCGCCTGTGACGACGAGGGCATCGTCCCGGACCTGATCACCACCGCCAAGGGCATCGCCGGCGGTCTGCCGCTGTCCGCGGTGACCGGTCGCGCCGAGATCATGGACGCCGCGCACGCCGGCGGCCTGGGCGGCACCTACGGTGGCAACCCGGTGGCCTGCGCCGCCGCGCTGGGCGCCATCGAGACCATGAAGGAGCAGGACCTCAACGGCAAGGCGCAGCGGATCGGCGAGATCATGCTGGGCCGTCTGCGGGAGATGCAGGAGAAGTTCGGCATCATCGGCGAGGTCCGCGGCCGCGGCGCGATGATCGCCGTCGAGCTGGTGCAGCCGGGTGGCAAGGAGCCGAACGCGGCGGCCACCGCGGCCATCGCCAAGGCCTGCCACGCCGAGGGCCTGGTCGTGCTGACCGCCGGCACCTACGGCAACGTGCTGCGCTTCCTGCCGCCGCTGGTCATCCCGGAGCACCTCCTCAACGAGGGCCTGGACATCCTGGAGGGCGCCTTCGCCGCCCTCTGAGCCGGTGGAGCCCGACAGGTGACACACCCGCCGGAGGGATGTCCGGACAGCGCTGAACGGCCCGTGGGGACCTCTGGTCCCCGCGGGCCGTTCGGTCTGCACCGCCGGTTCGTTACGTTCGGCCGTTCGAGCGGGTTCGAGCCGGTTCGGGCAGCTGTACGGGGGACGCCGCGGCCTGGCCCGGCGGGCGGTGAAGATGCTGTGCGGAATCGCCGAAGCTCCTCGGCGGGGCAAATCCGTTGACGTAGGGTCATGACAGATGGACAGCGAGCCTCAGCCATTGGCGGACCGGTCCGCGGCACCGCCCTCGCCGGCGGATCCGCGAGTCGTCCGCGAGGACGACCGGGCCGCCTCGGAGAAGGCGGCGCACACCGAAGACCGATCGACCGACCGTCCGGCCCACACCCCCCGGGGCGCACGGAACGGCGATCGTCAGAGCCGCCCCGGAGCTACCCCCCCTGCTCCGGGGCGGCCATCTCGCGTCGTGGGCCGCCTGGCCGGATCGGTCGCGCTGCCGCTGGTGCTCGCGGTCGTGCTGGTGCTGGTGTCCTGGCAGGTGGCCGTCGACGGCCCGCTGCTCGGTCTGGACCACTGGGCCCGGCACACCGTCCGGGCGGCCAGGCACGACCTGCACAGCACCCTGCTCAACCACCTCGGCAAGGCGCTGTCGGACCTCGGGAGTTCCGTCCCGGCGGTCCCGGTGCTGCTCACCGGTGGCGCGCTGGCCGCCGGGCGGTCCCGCCGGGCCGGGGCGCCGCGCTGGTGGCTGCCGGCGGTGGTGGCGGTGCTGACGACCGGGCTGATCCCGCTGCTGGTCGTCCCGGCGAAGGCCTGGTTCGCCCGGCCCGGCCCGTTCGGGGTGCCGCTGGCGGCGGACCAGTGGGGCTGGTACCCGTCCGGGCACACGGCCACCGCGACCCTGGCGTACGGCGTCGCCGCGCTGCTGGTGGCCCGTACCGTCGGCGCCCGCGCGGGGCGGCGGCTGACCGCGGGCGCCGTGCTGCTCTCGGTCGGCGTCGGTCTCGGACTGCTGTGGAGCGACTACCACTGGCTGCTGGACGTGGTGGCCAGCTGGTGCCTGGGCGGCCTGGTGCTGTGGGCTCTCGCCCGCCGGCTGCCCCGGGGAGCCGGGCGGCGGGCGTAGTCGTCAGCCCTCGGCGGGCTCGTCGTTGCGGTGGACGAGACCGGGCTCGCCGTTGTCACGGTGCCATTCGACGACCAGTTCGTCGCGGCTGCCGAAGCGGACGAGGTGGCGGCCGACCACGTCCTCCAGGCCGGGCAGCTTCTCGGTCTCGCCCTCGACGGCGAGCAGCAGCGCGTCGGGGGTGGCCTCCAGGGTGGCGGTGCCGGCGCCGAAGGTGAGGGTGCCGCGGCCGGTCTCCTCGGACCAGTGGGCCTCGATCTTGCGGCCCATGTGGCTGGCGAGCTGCTTGGCGTAGCGGGCGGAACGGTCGGTGGTGACGCGGGCTTCGGAGCGGGGCACTGGTCCTCCAGGATCCTGGGAGGGAACTTAGGGTGCCCTCACTCGGGGCTACGCTAACCCAGATACTGAGCCTTGCTCAACATCTTTCCGGATCCGCGCGCCCGGGGCCGGTCCACGCCCCCGCCCCACGGCCGGAACCGGCCGATACCCTGGGGCGGACACCTGCCGAGGAGACCGCCCATGACCACCACGCCGACCGACGACGCGGCGAGCTCCTCCCCCACCCCGGACCCGCCGGACGCCCCGGTGCCGGCCCCGCAGGACACCGCCGCCGAGCTCGCCGACGCGATGACCCGGGCGATCAAACGGATCCGGCGCCGCACCAGCGAGCGACTGGAGCCCTACGGCATCACCCCCGGTCAGGGCCGCGCCCTGCGCACCCTCGCCCACGCACCCGGCTGCGAGCTGCCGGACCGGGCGATGCGGCTGAGCGACCTCGCGGACCGGCTGCACATCGCCCCCCGCTCGGCCACCACCGTGGTCGACGCGCTGGAGGAGGCGGGCCTGGTCGAACGCAGCCCGGACCCGGCCGACCGACGCGCCGTCCGGATCCTGCTGACCGAGGCCGGCCGGTCGGCGGTGGAGCGGATCGGGCAGGTCCGGCACGAGGTGGCGCAGGAGTACTTCGGCCAGGTCAGCCCCGCCGACCAGGACGTGCTGCTGCGAGTGCTGCGCTCCGCCGAGAGCCGCTACGCGGCCGCCACGCCACCACGGCGGACAGCGCCCCCGGGCGTAGCGCGGTGATCCCGATCCCGGCGATCACCAGCAGCGCGGCGCCCGCGGCGAGCGGGCCGACCCGCTCGCCGAGCAGCAGCCAGGCCGAGGACATCCCGAACACCGGGACCAGGAGCGAGTAGGGCGCGACGGCGGTGGCGTCGTAGCTGCGCAGCAGGAAGCTCCAGGCGACGAAGCCGAACAGGGTGGAGACCAGCCCGACGTACCCGATCGCGCCCAGGCCGGCGGGGGTGATGTCGCGCAGCGCCCGCAGGTCGGCGGCCGGGCCCTCGACCAGCAGGGAGAGCCCCAGCAGCGGCAGCGGCGGAACGGCGCTGACCCAGACCATCCAGCGCAGGGCGTCCGGCGGCGCGGCCCGGCGGGTCAGCACATTGGAGAGCCCCCAGGCCAGCGCGGCGAGGACGACCAGGACGAAGGCGCCGAGCGGGCCGCCGAGGCCGCGGTCGACCGCGCTGAGGCCGATGCCGGCGAAGGCGACCGCCAGTCCGGCCAGCCGCTGCCCGCCGGGCCGCTCCCGCAGCAGGACGGCGGCGAACAGCGCGGTGAAGACGGCCTGGCCCTGGAGGACCAGGGAGGAGAGCCCGGCGGGCATCCCGGCGTGCATGCCCAGGAAGAGCAGGCCGAACTTGACCACCCCGAGCGTGAGGCCGACCGCGAGGACCCACCGCCGGGCCACCTTGGGCGGGCCGACGAAGAAGACCGCGGGGACGGCCACGACGGCGAACCGCAGGGCGCAGAAGAGCAGCGGCGGGAAGTTCTCCAGGCCGACGTGGATGAGGACGAAGTTGAGGCCCCAGACGGCGGCCACCAGCACGGCCAGGGCGATGTGACGCGGGCTCATGCTGCCGCCCGGGGCGGCGGGTGCGGTGGTCATGGGTCGAGCATGGCCGCCGAAATCGTGTAGCACCAGCGATGAGTTCTGAAGGTAACCGTTTAACATTACTGCATGATGGATCTGGGGCGCCTGCGGGCGCTGCACGCGGTGGCCGTGCACGGTTCGGTCGGCGGAGCGGCGGCCTCGCTCGGTTTCACCCCGTCGGCGGTCTCGCAGCAGATCGCCAAGCTGGAGCGCGAGACCAGGACGGTGCTGCTGGAGCGTCAGGGCCGCGGCGTGGTGCTGACCGACGCCGCCCGCGAGCTGGCCGCCACCGCGCAGGCGGTGCTGGGGCTGGTGGAGCGGGCCGAGGTACGGCTGGAGGAGCAGCGCGGCCAGGCGGTCGGACGGCTGCTGGTCGCCGCCTTCGCCACCGGCGCGCGGGGGCTGATGCCGGGCGTGCTCGCCGACCTGCGCGCGCGCTGCCCCGAGCTGGACGTCCGGCTGCTGGAGAGCGATCCGTACCCGGCGGCCGAGCTGGTGGCGCGGGGCGAGGTGGACCTGGCGCTGGTCCAGGACTGGCCGACCGTGCCGCTGCCGGTGCAGGAAGGGCTCTCCCGGATGGACCTCGGCGCGGACCCGGTGGATCTGCTGCTGCCCGCCGGGGATCCGCTGGCCGGGTCGGCCGTGGTGCCGGTGCGGCGGCTCTGCGGGCAGCGCTGGATCAGCGTGCCACCGGGCAACATCTGCCACGACTGGCTGGTTCGCACCCTGCGCGAGGCCGGCGAGGAGCCCGATGTGCGGTACCAGGTCGGCGAGTTCGAGACCCAGATCGCGCTGATCGCGGCGGGCCTGGGCATGGGCCTGGTACCGCGGCTCGGCCGGGGCGCCCTCCCGCCCGGGGTGGTCTCCCGGCCGGTGGTACCAGAGCCCGCCCGCCGGGTGTTCGCCCTCTGGCGCACCCAGGCCTCCCGGCGCCCGGCGATCACCGAGGCGCTGACCGCGATGCGGGAGCGGTGGTCCGCCCCGGCCTGCTGACCGGCCGGTCGGGGCGGGCCCGGCGGAGATCCGCCGGACCGGCCCTATCCGGCGAGGCCGATCACCAGCCACATGAAGCCCACCCCGACGAGGGTGCAGAGCAGGGTGCTGCGGGAGGGGTGCGGGCTGTGCGCCTCGGGGAGGATGTCGGAGGTCGCCAGATAGAGCAGGAAGCCCGCGAAGAAGCCCAGGTAGAGGCCGAGCAGGTGGTGGGGGATGGTGAAGAGCAGGGTGATCGCGGCGCCCGTCACCGGGGCGAGCGCGTCCGCCGCGAGCAGCGTCAGCGCCCGCCGCCGGTCGTTCCCGTACAGCCGGGTGATCGTGTACGTGTTGAAGCCGTCGGCGAAGTCGTGCGCGACCACGGCGATGGCGACCACCGTCCCGACCGTGGTCCCGGCCTGGAACGCCGCGCCGATCGCGAAGCCGTCCATCACGCTGTGCCCGACCAGGGCCAGCGCGGCGGTCACTCCGACGCCCTGGTAGCCGTTGCCGGAGGCGGTGGTCACCTGGTCCTGGACGTGGTGGTGGCCGTGGGTGTGGGCGGCGTACTCGCCCTCGTGGCCGCGGTGGATGGCGACCGCGCGCTCGATGACATGGATGGTCAGGAACCCGGCCGCGAACATCAGCAGGGCCTGGGGCACTCCGTGGATCTCGGCCGGCGCCTCGTGCAGTGACTCCGGCAGAAGGTCGAAGGCCACCACGCCGAGCATCAGCCCGGCGGCGAAGCCGAGCACCAGATGGCGCCGGTCACCGGTGCGCTGGGCGACGTAACCGCCGATCAGCGTCATCAGGAACGCCCCGGCGGCGACCAGGACGGCGGTCACCGCCGCTCCCCCGTACCGGGTACCGCTGTACCGGGTACCGCGCCCATCCCGCCTCCCCCGCGTCCCGCCCGGGTCCGGGCCGACCACCGACCGGTGCCGGGCAACCCCTCGGCCGGGCCATGCGGGCCGCTGCCCGGGGCGCCGCCGCCCGGCCGGGCCCGGTCAGCCCGGCACCCGCGCCCCCAGCGTCACGCCGCTCCCGGCCCGGCGCCCGTCGGACGGGCCGACGGGGTGAGGCACCACGGTGTCCGGCCCGGCGGGCGCCGCCGGTCTACCGGCCGACGGCGAGCGGCAGGCCGAGGTGGGTACAGGCGAGTTCGCGCACGCCCTCGCCGTCGACCAGGTGGATGTGCTGGTGTCCGTCCTCCCCGGAGAGGTCGAGGGCCTCGTCGGTGAAGCGGCCGGTCGTCAGGCGCAGGCCGCGTTCGGCGGACTCCTCGCGGACCGCCTCCGCCAGCGTCCTGATCTCCTCCTCCCCCACCGGCCCGGGCCCCCGGGAGGCCCAGACCACCCAGCGCCCGGGCAGCGCGCTGTCCGGTGCCCCCTCGCCGGTGGCCACCAGCCCGGCCGGGCCGCGCAGCCGTACGCTCCACTGCGCCAGCCCGCCGCAGGTGAGCAGTTCGCGGACCAGCTGGGCGAACTCGTTCGCCGAGAGGTCCGGCGCGGACGGCACCGTGGCCCCCGCCACGGCGGCCGGTTCGACGCCCGCCCGGGCGTAGGGATCAGGGGTGACGGCGGCGCCGAGCTGGCGCAGCCGGACCAGCGCCTCGTCCTGTTCGGCGTCCGCGTACACGCCCTCGCCGTCGTGCTCCTCGTAGGGGGCGGCGGGCGGCAGCAGTCTGGTCCTGGCCAGCGCGTCCCGGTCGGCGTCCACGCTCACCAGGCAGAGCGGCTCCGCCCCGCCGGGGTCGCGCAGCCAGCCGTTGAGCACCACCCCGGCCAGTATCTCGTCGGTGTCGACGGCGTCGGCGGCCTGCAGCGCGCGCAGTGCCAGCCGGGCCACCAGCCGGAGGTAGTCGGTGGCCCGGTCGGCCGGCGGGCGCGGCACCGGCAGGATGTCGCCGTCCGCGCCGAGCCGGTAGCCGGTCAGCGACGGCACCAGGTCGAGCGGCGGCAGGTCGAGGTCGAGCACGGCGGTGCGGGTGAGCGGGCGGAAGACGGCCCGGCAGGGCGCGGGGAGGTCCTGGGTGGCCGTCTCGGCGGCGGCCAGCGCTCGCTCCAGCAGAGACTCCACGGCGGCCGGCTCGGCCAGCCGGTACGCCCGCCGGCACTCCTCCAGGGTCTGGTTGTACTCACGCACCGCGCGCGCTCTGGCCTGCTCGGCCTCCTCGTGGACCCGCCGGGACTCGTCCGCGGCCGGGCTGCCGGCCTCGGCCTGCCGGGTGCGCCACTCCCGCAGGGCGCGCTGGTGGGCCAGCCGGGCCTGGGCCAGTTCGCGCTGGTAACCGGAGTCGAGCAGGCGGCGGGTCGGCGCCGCGTCGGGGTCGGTCGCGGGCGGCTCGGCGGGAGCGAAGTCGGCCCAGCGCGGCTCGGCGCCGTCGGCCTCCGCCTCCGGGCCGGCCGCCCGGTAGGGACGTGGCTCGTAGCGGCGCAGCTGGCTCTCGAAGTCCATGGCCGAGACCGGCAGCGCGGCCCGCCGCAGCAGGTCGGCCAGCCGCTCACGCTCGGTCCGGACGGCGAGCGTGCGGTGGTGGGTCAGGGCGGCGGCCCGGGCGTGGGCGGCGACGGACTCGTCCACGCCCTCCCCGGACGGTCCGTCACCACCGTCACCACCGCCACCACCGCCACCACCGTCATGGCTGTCGGCCCGGCCACCGCTGCGACCGCCGGCGTCGGCGTCCCCCTCGCCACCGCCCGGCCCGTCGGCGCCGAGATCACGGAAGACCGAGGCCAGAAAGCCCGGTTGGGGCACGGGGACGGTGGCGGTGCCGTCGGACTGGCCGTCTGCTGAGTACTGCATCGGTCGTCGTTCCCCCATGCTCGTCCGGCGCCTGCCCGGGGCGGCCGGCGACCCCGCGGCCCTGCCCCTGCGGGACATTGTCCACCGAACGGGCGCACCGGGCAGCCAAGCCTCTCAGTTGGTCCGGGTGTTGGTCAGGTGCAGACCGATGTAGCCGACATAGATCCGGCCACTGCCCGAGCAGTCGTCGAGGTAGTGCAGCCGGGGTGCGGTGCGACCGCCGCCGATCCTCAGGTGTGCGCCCATGAAGGCACGCCGGGAGACGTCCACGCACTCCGGTACCGGCAGCATCCGCTCCCGTTTCCACTTGGTGTGGCTGAACACCGTCCGGGACTCCCCGCGCACCGCCTTGCGGGGCGGGAAGCGGTGGCAGCCGGCCGGGGTGCGTTCGCACCACTGCTTGAAGTCGCCGCCCGCCTCGCCGCGCACCGCCGCTTCGGCGTACTCCTGGAGGGCCGTCAGGCCGTCCCAGGTGAGCCGGGCCCAGGAGGCCCCGGCGCACTGCAGTCCGTCGAGGGCGAGCGTGGTCTTCTGGTCCCCCGTGAAGGAGAGCAGCGGGAACTCGCCCAGTCTGGTCATCAGCTCGGTGAACGTCCCGGGGGCGTCGATCCAGTGGCTGGGGGAACCGGCCGGGCCGACCGGACCGGAGTGCCCGCCGGGCATGGTGGGCAGGACCGCACCGCCGGGGCCGGCGCAGAGCCGGCCGGTCATCCCCCGCACCGGGGCACCGCCGTGGCGTGCCCCGGCCTGTTCGTCACCCGGCGCCGGCCGCCGGCGGTCGCGGCGGCGCTCACGGCGCAGGCTGTGCCGTACCAGCTCCAGCTCGTCGGCTCTGGCCTGCTGCTCGGCGCGGTCCTGCCGTTCCTCACGGACGAGCGCCGCCAGCTCGGCCCGGGCGTCGGCAGCGGCCCGGTCGGCGTCCGCCCGCGCCCCGGAGGGCGGGGCCACGCGGAGCACCGGGACGGCGGCCAGCGGTGGCGGCAGCGGCTGTTCGGCGGCGAGCCGGCGCGGCTCGCGGGCCAGCAGCCCGGCCGCGCGGCGGATGTCCTCCTCTATCCGCTGACGGGCCAGTACCGGGTGCCGGGCGCCGTCCTGCCGGGAGGCCGGGTCGACCTCGGGCAGGTAGGTGCGCACCGCCCCGCCGTACACGGTGTGGTACTCCAGGGCGACGTTGAACTCGGTGCGGGCGCCCGGGTCCAGGACGTAGGCGGTCGCGAGGCCGGGCAGCTGGTGACAGAGCGGGCGGACGACATCGGCGAGCCACTGGTCGAGCCCGAGGTTGACCGGGACGCTGGCGACCACGGTGGGCAGCCGGCGCTCCGGGTCGCAGAGTTCGTCGATCAGGCCGCCGACCTGGCCCGCGGTCAGCACCTGCGGGGAGAGGTGGACGGCGGCCGGGCCGTCGGTGGCGTCGAGGAGGGGCAGCAGGGTACGGGCGAGCTCGGGCACGGGCACTCGGCAGGGTGTCCGCACACCGCTTCCGGTGGTGTGCGTCTCGGCCTCCAGCCGGACCCAGGTGGGGCCCTCGGCCCCGGTCGCTATGGTGAGGGTGAGCTGGTGGGTGCCGTGCGGCGCCGGGGTGCGCAGCCGGCGGCGGTGGTACCGGCCGGTGCCCGGGCCGCCGCGCAGCGGGCCGTGGTCGCGGTCGAGCAGGACACGGTCACCCAGCCGCAGGCGCTCGGCGGGGGTGTCAGGGGTGTCGGGGCCGACGGGCTCCCGGACGGCCGGCGGGGGCTCCTCGCAGCCTTCCTGTTTCAGCCAGGCGCCCAGGCCCTGGTCGGCCAGGGCGACGGCATCGGCGTGCGGGAGCGCGGTGGTGACGGTCATCCGGTAGGGCGTCGCGGGCCCCCGGGGGGCGAACAGCTCGGCTCGGGCGGGCGACGGGAAGCGGTCCGAGGTCATGCGCATACCTCCGTGGTGCGGGGTGGGGTCTCTCGTCCTCCATCGATGAGGTCATTTCGTCCGGTTCGGCCGGATCCTTGCCCAGGAAACGCCACAGCCCGGAGCGGAAGTTCCAACTCCGGGCCACGTCAATACGTTCGAGTGAATCTGCTCAAGCGGCCCGCCGGAACGGGCCGTCATCTGCTTCGGTCGCCGTCCGGCTCAGCGGGCCGGTTCAGGGGGCGACTCAGGGAGCGGTCGGCTCAGGTGCCGACGGGCCCGGTACCGCTGCGGCTCCACGCCGGCTCCGCCACCGGCACGGCCAGCGGGCAGCCCGCCGGGGTGTCGTAGCTGGCGATCAGCACCACGGGGACGCTCCCGTGGTTGCGGCCCACGTGGATGTGGACCGAGCCGGCCTCCTCGACCAGCGAGCCCCCGGCACGGGTGACCTCGACCCGCCCGTCGTACAGCGTCCGGGTCAACGTCCCGGACAGCACCACCACCTCGACCCGGCCCGGATGGTAGTGCCAGCCGGTGCTGGCCCCCGGGGGCAGGGTGATGGTCTGAACGAGGGTCATCTCGGTCGGCTTCCTGATCGGCGGTCGGACCAGGCTAGGCAACCGCGACGGCCAGTCGAAACCAGCCGGCCCCGATCTGTCCGAAAGTCTGTCCGAAACCATCGCGCCGGTCGGATCCGTCGGATTCGACGGGTCCGACGTTCAGACCGGCACCTCGACATACGTCCGGCCCGCCGCCACCGCAACCGCCGTACCGCCGGTCGCCTCGGCCAGCCAGGTGTGGAAGTCCGCCACCTCGGGCTCCGGCACGCCGACCTCGATCCGCACCCCGGCCGCCTCGTACGCCAGGTCGCGCACCGTGTACCCGGCCGCCCGCAGGTCGTTCTCCACCCGGCCGGCCCGGGTGTGCCCGGCCGTCACCGCCAGCAGCGCCACCGGCCGCCGCTCCAGCAGGCCCACCTCGTCCACCGCCGCCGACACCGCGTTGCCGTAGGCCCGCACCAGGCCGCCCGCACCGAGCTTGATCCCGCCGAAGTACCTGGTCACCACGGCCACCGTGTCGGTCAGCCCGCGCCGGCGCAGCACCTCCAGCATGGGCACGCCGGCCGTGCCGCCCGGCTCGCCGTCGTCGCTGGAGCGCTCGCGCCGCTGTTCGTCGCCGACCACGAAGGCGGTGCAGTTGTGCCGGGCGTCCCAGTACCGCTTGCGGATGCCGGCGATGAACGCCTGTGCCTCCTCCTCGTCGGCGACCCGGGCGAGATGGCAGATGAACCGGGACTTCTTGATCTCGGTCTCGTGGCTGCCGTCGCGCCGGATGGTGAGGTACGTCCTGGGGGTCGGCTCCGGCGTGGCGGACATGGCGCGGTGGTTCTCCCGGAGACGACGAAGGCTGGCGGTACCGGCCGGGTACGTCCGGGCGGTACCGCCAGCCTAAGCCGTGTCGACGGCGGGTCGGCCGGTCAGCGGCTGGCCAGGGTCTCCAGCCGGATGCGGTCCAGGCCGGTCAGCGAGGTGACCTCGGCCGGGTCGACCGCGCCGCAGTCCAGACCGCGCAGCAGATGGCCGCTGAGCGCCCGGGCGGTCGCGGGCTCGTCCAGCACCTCGCCGCCCGTCCGGGCGACGTAGGCGGCCAGCCGGGCGGCGGCGGCCGCCAGACCCTCGCGGTAGAAGGAGTACACGGCCGCGTAGCGGGTCGGCAGGTGCGCCGGGTGCATGTCCCAGCCCTGGTAGTACGCGCGGGCCAGCGAGCGGCGGACCAGGTCGTGGTGGAGCTTCCAGGCGGCGTGCACGCGGGCGGTGGAGCCGGTCGGCACGACGTTGGTCGAACCGTCGGAGAGCCGGACGCCGGTACCGGCCGCGGCCACCTGCATCACCGCCTTCGCGTGGTCGGCGACCGGGTGGTCCAGGCTCTGGTGGGCGGCGCCGACCCCGCAGGAGGCGCTGTAGTCGAAGGTCCCGTAGTGCAGACCGGTGGCCCGGCCCTCGGCGGCCTCGATCATCTGGGCGACCGTGGCCCGGCCGTCGGGGCCCAGGACGGCCTGGGTGGTCTCGATCTGGATCTCGAAGCCGAGCCGCCCGGCCGGCAGGCCGGCGCCGCGCTCGAAGTCCTCCAGCAGCCGGACCAGCGCGGTGACCTGCTCGGCGTACGTCACCTTGGGGAGGGTGAGGACCAGGCCGTCGGGCAGACCGCCGCCGGCCAGCAGGGTGGCGAGGAACAGCTCCAGGGTGCGGATGCCGCGGTCACGGACGGCCGCCTCAAGGCACTTGATCCGGATGCCGAGGTACGGCGGCGCGCCGCCGTCCGCCACGGCGGCGGTGACCAGCCCGGCGGCGCGGACGGCGGCCGCGTCCTCCTCGGCGTCGGGCCGCGGCCCGTAGCCGTCCTCGAAGTCGATCCGCAGGTCCTCGACCGGTTCCCGCACCAGCTTGGCCCGGACCCGGGCGTGCACGTCCGCGAGCAGGGCGTCGTCCGGTACACCGAGCGCCCGGGCCAGCTCGGCCGGGGTGCCGGCGTGGGTGTCGAAGGCCTCCAGGGCCTGGCGGCCCCAGTCGCGGACGGTGCCGGCGGTGAAGGCGTCGGCCGGGACGTAGACGGTGTGGACCGGCTGCCGGGTACCGGGGTCGCCCGGGTAGCGACGCGTCAGGTCGGCGTCGACCGGGGCGAGCAGCGCCTCCACGGCGGCCCGGGCGGCGCGGGAGAACGAGGCTCCGCCCACCGGCCCCTGACCGTCCGCCGCGACCTGCGACATCCGCGCTCCTCCATGCCGAACCATCAGTTCAACAATTTGTTGCGGCGAAGGTAGCCCCGCCGGAATCGGGCGTCAATGGCCCGCGGCGCGGTGGACGGGCGGCCGCGACGCGTCACTCCCTCCCGGCGGCGGCGTAACGGTCGCGCAGCTCGGGGAAGAGCTCGGCGACGTCCTTCGGGTTCACCGAACCGTCCGGACGGGTGCCGGTCACGCCGTACTCCCTGGTCAGCCAGTCCGCGAGGCGCTGCGGGTCGGGATGGTGCTCGAAGGTGTCGATGTACGTCACCAGTGCCTCGAAGCACAGCTCGGGGTCGAGCCGGGACGGCACGGTGCGCGGCGCGGAGTCCTCCGGGTGGCCCGGCTGCCGCGGGTGGTCGGTGTCCTCGGGAGAGCCGGGACCCTGCGGGAGCACGGGCTCCTGCGGGAAGTCGGCGTACTCGGCGTCGTCCGGGTGGCCGTGGGTGGCGGTGTCGGCCTGCGCCACCCCCTGCTGGACGGGCAGCGGGGTCGACGGGCGCGGCGGCTTGAACCACGGGGAGGCCTGGCCCGGCACCCGGCCGCCCGTCGTGCCGTCGTCCTGGTGACCGGTGGTCCGCACCGGACGCTCGGTCCAGACGTTCAGCTCCTCCCTCGGCGGCGGCGGTGCCTGCTCCGCGTCCCCGGCCGGCTCCTGGGCGGCGCGCAGCCGTACCGCGGCGAGCTTGGCGAGCACCGGCGCGGCCACCTCGGCGGGCACCGCCGCGACGGCGGCCGGAGCCGGTTCGGGCTCGGGGTGCTGGGACTGGGTCTGAGGTCGGGGCTGGGGCTGGGGCTGGGACCGCTGCTCCGGGGAAGAGGGCCCGGGCTGCGGCTGGGTGTCGGCGGCGGCGCCCGGTGGGATGGCCGCGGCCACCGGACGGCTCTCGGCCAGCTCCCTGGCCTCACGGGCCTCGCGCGTCTCGTCGTCCAGCCGGTCGAGTACCGCCGGGTCGAGCGGCACCCCGTACTTGGCCAGCTTGAGCGGCAGCAGCGCCTGGATCGGCGCCGAACGGCGCCAGCCGCGCCCGTAGCGGAAGCGCAGCTGGGCCCGGTAGACCAGCCGGTTCTGCTCCAGCCGGACGACCTCGTCGTAGGAGCGCAGCTCCCAGAGCTTCATCCGTCGCCAGAGCCGGAAGGTCGGCACCGGCGACAGCACCCAGCGCATCAGCCGGACGGACTCCATGTGGCGGTCCGCGGTGATCGCGGCGATCCGGCCGACGGCGTGCCGGGAGGCCTCGACGACGACCACGAAGAGCACCGGGATGACCGCGTGCATGCCCATCCCCAGCGGATCGCCCCAGGAGGCGGCCGCGTTGAAGGCGATGGTGGCGACCGTCAGCAGCCAGGCGGTCTGCCGCAGCAGGGGGAAGGGGATCCGCAGCCAGGTCAGGACCAGGTCCAGCGCGAGCAGGACGACGATACCGGCGTCCACGCCGATGGGGAACGCGTAGGAGAAGGTGCCGAAACCTTTCTCCTCCGCCAGGTCCCGCACCGCGTTGTACGAGCCCGCGAAACCGATGCCCGAGATCAGGCAGGCCCCTGCCGCGACCAGGCCGAGCAGGACCCGATGGGCCTTGGTGAGCGATGGGCGTGCCATTACGTCTATCAACCCCTGGATGTCGGCTGCTGCCGTACGCTGCCTCGGCTGCCGATTCCCACGTGTCGGGGCGCCGGACGGCTGAGCAACCTCCGGGCTCGGCCCCCCGGAGTTTACTCGCACACCTGTTTCAGCGTTCTCGCAGCCCGGGGTGTCACTGCCCGCCGCACGCGGGGGACGCGGACCCGGTGGGGTGTCAGCCGCTCCGCTCCACCGTTCCGTTGAGATAGGCCAGCACGGCGAGCACCCGGCGGTTCGCGTCGTCGGCCGGGGCGAGTTCGAGCTTGGTGAAGATATTGGCGATGTGCTTGGCCACCGCGCCGTCGCTGACCACCAGTCGGCCCGCGATCGCCGAGTTGGAACAGCCCTCCGCCATCAGCTCCAGCACCTCCCGCTCGCGCGGCGACAGGCGCTGGAGCGGACCGGGGCGGCGGGCGGTGCTCTGCATCAGCTTCGCGATCACGTCCGGGTCCATCGCCGTACCGCCGTCCGCCACCCGGCGGACCGCGTCGATGAACTGGCCGGCATTGAACACCCGGTCCTTCAGCAGGTACCCGATCCCACCGGTGCCGTCCGCCAGCAACTCCCGTGCGTACAGCTGCTGGACGTGCTGCGACAGCACCAGCACCGGCAGGCCCGGGATCTCCCGGCGCGCGCTGAGCGCGGCCTGCAGTCCCTCGTCGGTGAGCGTCGGCGGCAGCCGCACATCGACCACCGCCACGTCGGGACGGTGCGTCAGCAGCGCGTCCAGCAGCTCAGGGCCGGTCTCGACGGCGGCCGCGATGGTGAAGCCGTGCGCTTCCAGCAGCCGGATCAGGCCTTCGCGAAGGAGGTAGAGGTCCTCGGCGAGGACAACTCGCACGGCAGCTCCAGGGTGATTGTGGTCGGACCGCCCGACGTGCTGTCGATGGCGAGGACACCGTCGAAGGTACCCAATCGCCGTTCGATCCCGCGAAGGCCGGTACCCCGGGTGGGGTCCGCCACGCCGATGCCGTCGTCCGTCACCGTGATCCGCAGTGTGCCGGCCCGGTACAGGATGTCCACCCAGACCTGCTCCGCGGCCGAGTGCTTGGCGGCGTTGGCCAGCAGCTCGCTGATGCTGAAGTACAGAGCCGCCTCGACCGGCGCCGGCGGGCGGTCCGGCAGGCTCACGCAGACCTCGGTCGGCAGCGCGCTGTCCAGCGCCAGCGCCCGGACGGCATCACCCAGTCCGCGCTCCGCGAGCACCGGCGGGTGGATGCCGCGGACCAGGTCGCGCAGTTCCTGGAGCGCTCGCGCGGAGGACTGCCGGGCCTCCGAGAGAAGCTCCCGGGCGGCGGCCGGGTCGGTGTCCATCAGGTGCTCGATCGTGCCCAGGGTCATTCCGATCGCGACCAGCCGGGCCTGCGCACCGTCGTGCAGGTCCCGCTCGATCCGCCGCAGCTCGGCCGCCTGGCTGCCCACCGCGTCCGCCCGGGTCTCGGTCAGCTCCGCCACCCGCTTGGCGAGCTGGGCGTGCGAGGACCACCCGTCCTGGTCCAGGACCCTGCGCGCCAGCTCCGCGTAGGCCCGCACCGCGTACGGCGCCACCAGCACACCGAGCACGATCAGCGCGATCCCCAGCACGGAGTTCACCAGGAGACCGACGAGCGTCGGGGGCAACGGCCCGAATCCGTTCATGAAGACCGGCTGCGCGACGGTGTAGCCGGCACCGATCAGGAGCAGAGCGGCCACCGGGCCCGCCAGGGCGGCCGCCGCGAGCGGGTTGACCACCAGCCAGCCGATCTCGGCGCGCGTCGCCCGGTCCCGGGCCGCCCAGTGCAACAGCTGCCCGACCTTCGCCACGGCGTGGGACCGGTGATACGAGTACCCGGTCCACCAGTAACCGCGCTCGTCCAGCTCCAGCGCCGGCCGGGGGCCGTACTCGACGGGCAGCCGGATGCCGTACCAGCGCTCCAGCTGAGCACGCGTCCGGTTCGCCGTGCGCCGGACGAACAGGCCGCCGGCCGCAAGCCCCGCGGTCGTCCCCACCAGCACACCGACCAGGACCGCCGCCGGAAGGTAGTACTGCAGGATCGACGCGACCGCCCCGCCCACCAGCAGCGCCGTCGCCAGCGGCACCGCGATGGCCGGCACCGTCGCCACCGCCAGCAGTGCCAGCCGGGCCAGCGCCCGGCGACCTGACAGGAAGGCCGCCTCGGTCTGGGCGCGCATCGTCGTGCCGCTCATTCGGCTCGCTGTTGTCAAGGGTGCTCCTGATGCCGGTACCGATCGTCCTGACTCAGTGTTCCCTGCACCGCCGGCCCGAGGCACTGGCCGTCCTACCCCAGTTCCGAGGTGGACTTAGCACCACCCCCGCTGCCGCCGTGCCCTGCGCGCGCTGCCGTAAATACACAGCAATACACAGCCGTAAACGCAGAGAACCCCCACCCGGAATCGGGTGGGGGTTCTCTGGAATAATTGTTCGGCGGCGTCCTACTCTCCCACAGGGTCCCCCCTGC